>CAYRVF010000025.1:0-7552 GCA_964427535.1 uncultured Ktedonobacterales bacterium | reverse complement strand
GCTGCCGGTCAGCTGCTCGATTCAGCGGGTTGGACGATGGGCTCTGACGGCTACCGCCATAAGGGCGGCCAGACGCTCGAGCTGCGCTACTCCACCACGGCTGGCAAGGCCTACCGCGAGCAGACTGAGCTGCTGGCGCAGGCCGCGTGGAAGCAGATTGGTGTCAAGATCGACATCAAGAACTACCCCGCGAACCAGTTCTTCCAGGCAACCGCGTCGGGCGTACTCTGCGGTGGCAACTTTGACATCGCCGAGTTTGCTGACACGCTCGGGTACGACCCGGACAACCACACGCTGTTCACGTCGACTCAGACTTGCGTAGACAATGGCGGCTCGAACTACATGCACTACAAGAACGCCACCGTCGACCAGGCCGAGCAGACGCAGCAGGTCAGCCCGGATCAGAACACGCGTAAGGCTGCCTTCCAGACTATCGCGCAGCAGCTCATCGCTGATGTGCCGCTGATGTTCTACTACACGTCGGCGAACATCTCCTGCGCGTCGAACAAGGTCCACAACTACGCGCCGTCGCCAAACGGCCCAACGGAGACGTGGAACATCTGGGATTGGTACAAGTCCTAGCGAGTGCGAACCGAAGGGGCTCACCCTGAGCCCTTTCGGGGAGAGGTATCCCAAGCAGGCACGGCGGCTCCTTCGAGAGCCGCCGCGTCATATCCAAGAATATGGCACGGGTTTCGCGGATGGAGCCGACACCAATTCTTATCTTCATCTCAGCCAATCTACATTGCTAGCCAGGAGTCTATGTGATATCGTGGGGCACAATCCGACATAACAGTAGCCTTGCCGGGCTATATAACAGCCCAGTCGTCTGTTTCGCGACACTTTTCCCATCGTCGTCGAGATGCGCGGCGGCCTTCACGGCCCGCGCCGCGTCGGACACGAAGCAGGACGCATCCATGAACGGCCAGGTTTGTACGCCTTCGCGCGACCATCCCCGTTTGCCGCGCCACGTCATAGACGGAGTGCGCACAGCACGCACCCGACGCCATCGTCTGCCACTCGCCGATACGTTCACCACAAGGAGCTGACCCATGAGACGATATGTGATACGGCGCCTCATTCAGGCCGTGGCGATGCTCTTCGTCATGTCGCTCGCGTTCTTCGTGCTGCTGCACCTGATTCCGGGAGGTCCGGCGGCGTCGATCTTCAACCCGCGCATGACCCCTGCCCAGCGACACGCAGTGACGGTGCGCTATGGCCTTGACAAGCCGCTGCCTGTCCAGTATTTGCTCTGGCTGGGCCAGGCGCTTCACGGGAACTTCGGCCAGTCATTGGTCAACGGGCTTCCGGTGAGCGCTGAGATTACCAGCCGCATACCAGCGACGCTTGAGCTCTTCATCGCGGCCCTCGGCTTCGCCCTGATCGTCGCCATCATTTTCGGCGTCGTCTCGGCAGTCCGACAGTACTCGCTAACTGACTACCTCATCACCATCTTTGCCTATATCGGCATTTCGATGCCCGTCTTCTGGTTCGCCCTTATTCTGCAGGAGCTGTTCGGCGTCAAGCTCGGCATCCTTCCGGTCTTTGGCCAAAATTCGGCCGACAGGACAGGGTTCTCAACCACGGATTACTTCGTGGACTATCTGATGCACCTCATCTTGCCGATGATTGTGCTCTCATTGCTCTTCATCGCCGCGTGGAGTCGCTATTTGCGATCCAGCATGCTCGACGTCGTCAAGCAAGACTACATCCGCACAGCCCGCGCGAAGGGCCTCAGCTCACGGACGGTCTTCTTCCGCCACGCGCTGCGTAACGCTCTCATTCCGCTGATTACAGTTGTGGCCATTGACTTTGGCGGCATTGCCGGTGGCGCCGTCATCACGGAGACCGTGTTCGGCTGGCCCGGCCTCGGGCAGCTTTTCATCCACTCGCTTAATCTGCCCGATTACCCGATGCTCCTGGCGTATCTGCTGCTAGGTGCCGCGTGCGTCATTACGTTCAATCTGATCAGCGACATTCTGTACGCGGTTGTCGATCCGCGCATTCGGTACTCGTAAGTTTACCTCCGCGTCGGAGGTGTCCCGTACAGAAAGCGAGAACACCGTGGCCACATCGCAGGAACCAATGGCAGCGACCCAGATAAGCGCTGCTGAGCTTACGCCAGAACTCGTCCGCAAGCGAAAGAGCCAGTTGCGGCTCATCGCCGAGCGCTTTGTGCGGAACCGCACCGCTCTCGCGGGGCTGATCGTGCTCGTGATCATCGTGCTGATGGCGCTCTTCGCGCCGATTCTCGTCGGACAGACCGCCAAGCATAATCCGGCGAACGACCCCAACATCGCCATCGCGCTCAGCGGGCCCATTCCCGGCCACCCGCTCGGAACCGACGACCTCGGCCGAGACGAATTCGCGCGATTGCTCTTCGGTGCGCGCGTCTCGCTCGAAGTCGGAGTCTTTGCCATGCTTGTGACCATCGTCATCGGAGTCACGGTTGGCGTACTTGCCGGTTTCTATGGTGGATGGGTCGATACCGCGATGATGCGCATTACCGACGCCTTCCTGGCCGTGCCGCTGTACCTGGTTCTGTTCGTACTCTCGGCAATCTTCTCGCTCACCTCGATCGTGGGGGTTGTCTTCCTCATCGGAGCATTCGCATGGGCACCTACGGCGCGCGTCGTTCGCGCGGAATTCCTGGGGCTCAAAGAACGTGAGTTCTTGCTCGCGGCGCGCACCATCGGCGCGAGTAATGCGCGCTTGATGCTGCGTCACATCCTACCGAATGCCGCAGGCCCGATCATCGTCGCGGCGACCTTGCTGATTGGCAACGCGATCATCACCGAATCCGTTCTGAGCTTCTTCGGCTTCGGCATTCAGCCGCCACAGTCGAGTTGGGGCACCATGCTGTCCAATTCGCAGTCGTACATCACATCCGACCCGCTCCTGTTGTACCTTCCGGGCCTGGCGATTCTGATCACCGTCCTCTGCTTCAACCTCATGGGCGATGGATTGCGCGACGCACTTGATCCGTACATGACGGAACGCTGAGGCCGTAGATCGACACCCGTGCGCCTTGCACGAGAGGAGAACCTGTTGGGTAAGCTGCTCGAAGTCAACAACCTGCAGATACAGTTCAAGACGCGCGAGGGGCCAATCCACGCCGTCAATGGGACAAGTTTTTCGGTCGACGAAGGCGAGGCGATTGGCATAGTCGGCGAGAGCGGCTCCGGCAAAAGCGTGACCTCGCTCGCCATCATGCGGCTGTTGCCTGAGCCGCCGGCAAAGTACCTCGAAGGCTCGTCGATCATGTTCAACGACAAAGAAATCGTTGACCTGAACGAAAACGAGATGCGTAAGATCCGCGGTGGCGACATTGCGATGATCTTCCAGGAGCCGATGACGAGCTTAAATCCGGTGCTGACCATCGAGCAGCAGATCGTCGAGCCATTGCAAGTGCATCTAGGTCTGAGCGGCGAGGCCGCGTCGAATCGCGCGCGCGAGTTGCTCGAAGCGGTGGGCATTCCAGATGCCCGGCGACGCCTCAAGGGCTACCCACATCTGTTCAGCGGCGGCATGCGCCAGCGCGTGATGATCGCCATCGCGCTCGCGGCGAATCCGAAACTGCTCATCGCCGACGAGCCGACGACCGCCCTCGACGTGACCGTGCAGGCGCAGATTCTGGAGCTGATCGGTAGGCTGCGGCGCGATCTCAACACCTCCGTCATCCTCATCACCCATGACCTCGGCGTCGTGGCCGGCATCACCGATCGCATTCTCGTCATGTACGCCGGACACGTCGTGGAGACCGCGGCGACCGACGAGCTGTTCGCGAACCCGCGCCACCCGTACACCCTTGGACTCCTCAGCGCGATTCCGCGGCTCGATACGGACGGCACCGGCGAGCTACAGACGATTCCGGGATCCCCTCCTGACCTGCTACGCCCGCCCTCCGGCTGCCCGTTCCAGCCGCGCTGTCCGTTCTCCATCGCCAAATGCCAGGAGCCGCCGCCCTATGTGACCGTCGGCCCGAACCACAAATCCGCATGTTGGGTAGATGTCACCGACCCGAACGAGCAGCAGCGCGCGATGCTGCGCGGCTACATCCCGTTCGAGGCGGTCACACGCCACTCGCTCGGCGACTTGCGGATCAATAGGGAAGCCAGCGAGCAGCCCAGCAGACCAATCACCGAACAGGCCAGCTCGTAGCGGTCGGCGGTAAGGAGAGAGGCACATGGCGACAGACGCACCTGCGACGGCGACGACGGCAACCAAGTCGCTCGTTCGCATTCAAGATCTAAAGATGCACTTTCCCATCACGCAGGGGATCGTCGTGCAGCGCCAGGTCGGCGCGGTGCGAGCGGTCGACGGCGTGACGCTAGAGATTCCGCGTGGGCAGACGCTTGGCCTGGTGGGCGAGAGTGGCTCGGGCAAGTCCACCATTGGGCGCTGCCTGCTTCGGCTGTATAAGCCCACATCGGGCAAGATGTACCTGGGCGACACCGACCTCTCGACGGCTGAGGGCAACGAGCTGCGCACGGTGCGCCGGAAGGTCCAGATGATCTTCCAGGACCCCTTCGCCTCGCTGAATCCGCGCTTCACCGTAGGCTCGCTGATCGCGGAGCCGATGCAGATCCACAAGACCGGCACAAGGGCCCAGATTCGGCAGAAGACGGAAGAGCTCCTCGCAACGGTCGGCCTCAATCCGGCCTTTTACGACCGCTATCCGCACGAGTTCAGCGGCGGGCAGCGACAGCGCATCGCCATCGCTCGCGCTGTCGCGATCGAGCCGGAGTTCATCGTCGCCGACGAGCCGGTCAGCGCCCTGGATGTGTCGATTCGCGCCCAGGTCATCAACCTCATGCAACAGCTTCAACAGCGCATGGGGCTGACCTATCTCTTCATCTCACACGACCTGAGCGTCGTCCGTCACGTGGCTAACCGCATCGCGGTGATGTATCTCGGCGCCATCATGGAGCTTTCAGACCGGGTAGAGCTCTACGAAAATCCGCAGCATCCATACACTATGGCCCTGCTGAGCGCCGTGCCAATCCCCGACCCCCGTGTCGAGCGCCAGCGCAAGCGCATCATTCTCGGCGGCGATCTGCCTAGCCCGATCAACATTCCACAGGGCTGCCGCTTCCACACGCGCTGCCCACTGGCGGAGCAAATCTGCCGCGAGAAGGAACCCGTCTTCGAAGACAAGACGGGCACAGGTCACTTCGCCGCCTGCCATTTCTCGAACCGTGTCGCCTCGCTCGCGCGCACAGGCAGCGTGGAAGGGCTAGGGACAATCTAGTACGCACGGCGACGGGCCTGACGCAACCGGGCGTAGGTGCGCATGCACTCCCAGTGAGGGAAGGGCACACCTACGCCCGGTTCTCGTTTTCCGCGAGCCACGCCCGCTTGGCGGCGAGCAAGGTACCGACCTCTCGGTTGGTCACCAGCCGCGCTCCTCGTTGCAGCAGGCACTCGCTCACGCGCCCATGCACGTCGAAGTGCTCACGATAGGTGCCGGGATATTGCACCCACTCCGCGCGTATTCCGCATCCAGCGCAGAATGCGCGCAGCTCCTGACCTCCCTTGGGGCCGAGCACGTCGGAGAGTACATGATACATGCGGTCGCCACGACGAATGCCAATGCGCGGGATGTCCCGCGTGGCTCGTGTGGGATGCAAGACCACGCTCACCCGCTATGCCTTTCGTATCCCATCGTGGCGGTAACGCATCACCGCTCGAAGGTTGCCAGCGCGACTAATACGCCAGCAGCGAGAAGACGTCATGGCCGGCCAGCCGCTCACGGCCGTGCAAGTCGCGCAGCTCGATGAGAAACGCCAGCGACACGACCTCCGCGCCCAGGCCCTCGATCAGGCGCACGGTGCCGTACGCCGTGCCGCCAGTCGCCAGCAGGTCGTCGACGACGAGCACGCGCTGACCCGGACGCAGCGCATCGGTGTGAATCTCCAACACGTTCGAGCCATATTCCAGGTCGTATTCGATGGCGATCGTCTCGCCGGGCAACTTGCCCTTCTTGCGCACGGGGACGAATCCCGTCCCGAGACGATATGCCAGCGGCGTGCCAAAGATAAAGCCGCGCGACTCGATGCCGACCACCTGGTCGATAGCGGCGTTCTGGTAGCGCTCGGCAAAGTCGTCGATGACGGTCCGCAGCGCGGTGGCGTCCTGCAGCACCGGCGTGATGTCGCGGAAGAGCACGCCCGGCGCGGGGTAATCGGGGATGGTGCGAATAAAGCTGTCGAGCCAGCGGGCGCGCTCAATATTCGACGGCGGCTGAGAAGCAGGCCCTGGAACAGGCTGAGACATCGGACGGCTTCCTCCCTGAACGGGCTGACACGCTCTCGACAACAGCTTGCAGTATATCATGCGCCCCACCTGGGCCGGACACCGAACAACACCGCTAACTGGTTGCTGATTTACTGCTAGCTTGACATGCCTAGCATGCGTCTTGTATAGTAACGTGACTAATGATACAGGTGTAGAATGTACACCGTGCGACAGACGCCGTCTGCGTCAGCCTCCTCATACCTTTTTCCACCCCACCTTGTATCCCACGGAGGTAGCGATTCTTGAGTGCAGCACTCGTCGCCATCCTGGTGATCTTGGCCGTTCCTTTGCTGGGGGTCGTCCCCGGCTTCATCTTCGGACAGAAGTACGGACGCCAGCAGATGCAGCTTACGTACGAAGAGAAGATGCGCCAGGCCAAAGACACCGCGGAGGCGCGCCTCCTTGAGCTTCAAGAGCAGCAAAGCCAGGCACTGCGCGAAGCCAGAGATGAGAGCGCCAAGATCCGCACCCAGATAGAGAACGACGCCCGCGAGCGTCGTCAGGAAATGAAGCGACAGGAGCAGCGGCTCCAGCAGAAGGAGGAATCCCTCGACAGAAAGACGGAGCATTTCGAGCGACAAGAGCAATCCCTCGCCCAGCGTTCACAGGAGCTAGACACGCAGCGCCAGCAGCTCGAAGCCCTCCGTCAGCAACGCATCGCCGAGCTTGAGCACGTCTCGCGCATGAGTCTGCAGGAAGCCCGCGTCGAACTCATTCAGTCCGTCGAAGAAGCCGCGAGACGCGACGCCGCCCGCCACGCCCGCGAGATCGAGCAGCGCGCTCGCGAAGAAGCTGAAGCGAAGGCACGCGAGATCATCACCCTCGCCATCCAGCGGTGCGCGTCAGATCAGGTGTCGGACATCACCATTTCCGTCGTCCCCCTGCCCAACGACGAGATGAAGGGCCGCATTATCGGGCGTGAAGGCCGCAACATCCGGGCTCTCGAAGGCGCTACGGGCGTCGACCTCATCATCGACGACACGCCCGAGGCCGTCATCCTCTCGGGCTTCGACCCAGTCCGCCGCGAGGTCGCCCGCATCGCGCTCACCAAGCTGATCCTCGACGGTCGCATCCACCCTGCGCGCATCGAGGAGACGGTAGCCAAAGCGCGCCAGGAGGTCGACCAGGTGATCCAGGAGGAAGGCGAGCGCGCCTGCATGGAGGCCAACGTCTCCACACTCCCACCCGACCTCGTGAAGCTCATCGGGCGGCTGCACTTCCGCACCAGCTACGGGCAGAACGTGCTCAACCACTC
>CAYRVF010000024.1:9923-44265 GCA_964427535.1 uncultured Ktedonobacterales bacterium | reverse complement strand
GGGAGACGAGAGAGCCAAGGCCACACAGCACGGCAGGGAGAGAGCAGGCGGCGCTCGCCCTCATCACCATCGGCACGATCGGCTTCACTAACCTGAGCGTGGGGACGATCTGGCAGTCGCTCCAGATGTTGTGGGCGTCCGGCTACAGCAGCCCGCGCTGCGCCGCCACCGCCACGGCCTGCGCGTGTCCACCGCCAGTTTGTTGAAGATGGCTTTCACGTGCTGGCTGACGGTGCTGGGCGCGAGGAAGAGCCGCTGCCCGATGGCCTTGCTGGAGATGGAGCGGCCCTGGGCCACCAGCCGCAGCTCGCCGGCCAGCTCAGGCGCGCTCACGGGACTCTGCTCAGGATGCTGAGTCGGACGCTCTGGGGACGGGATGCTGCCCAGCGCGCCTCGTCAGGCTGGAGGAGCACCTCGGTCCACTCCTCCAACAGGCGCCGAGCGAGGGTGACCACCTTCCTCGCGGGTAGCGCATGCCCTTCGCGGTAGGCCGCGGCTACGCCCCCCTCCGCCCTCGTCCCGCACACGGCGCGATACGCACGTTGACGTTGTGTCACCGGCGCTCGATGATCCGCGCCATCGTCAGGATGCCCCATGCCACCAGCGCATAGACGATCATCGCGAGCAGCGCCGCCACATCGAGCACATTGCCCTGCGTGCTGGCTGCATTCGGGAAGACGCCCTCGAAGGGCGCGACCAGTGGCGCCGTCAGGCCATAGATGAAGCTCGAGAAGCCCGCGCCAGGGTTGGCCGCCAGCACCATGAGCACGACGCGGATCGCCAGCAGAGTCTCGATGAGACCGAGGAGCAGATGGGTTCCCTGCGTAACGCGGGAAAGCGCCAGTTCGCGGTGCCCGACCGGGCGTGGTGGGCGAGGCGGCGGCAGCTGCGGTGTGAATGGTGGTCGGTCGTGCGACGACTGCGCGTGCGGCCGCTGAGCCGGCTCGACGCTGTCGCGCGTCGGGTCCGGCATGGTTGGGGCGTTAGCGTCTCCTAGAAATCCTGGGGCATGTCGAGTGAATCTCTCCTGGACGTCGGGCATTCCTTGCATCCCTTCCCTGAGCTAAGCCACTGGACGACACGCGCGTCCACGCGCTCCAGTGACCATCCTTCATCTCTACTGTAAATACGTTATGTTCATTTCTGGGTTGCCCGTTCTCCCGATACGCAACCGTCCCAGACTGGGCGACAATTGTGCAGCCACACAGAAGTGGTGGTAGCCATCAGCGGCGACGGAGAGCGTGCGTAGCGGGGAGTGCTGCCGCCGGCTGCGCCAACTCGCGGCCGGACCACGGGTCGCCGTCCGCCTGGAAGCGCAGGCGGAGCCATTGCAGGGCACGCCATTCCTCGACGGTATAGTTGGGGCCACAGGCGACTGGCGCCTGTGGGAGAATGCGCGGGATCATCGTGGTAGCCTTTCTGTCGCGGACTTGAGTGCCGGTATGCAACGTCGAGTGCAGCATATGCGTGGTGGTGGCGGGCGACATCCGCTGTTCTTGCAGCGATGGCGGCGAGACTCCGGAGCACGTGGGTGTACACATGACCTAGGCCGTGGAATGCGGATGGTCTGGGAACGGTCTCCAGATGGCGGGTGGGGCCGCGCGGCGCCGATGCGGGGAGCACATGGCGGCCCCACCGGAGAGCGGAAGCGGCGGCACACGCCTAGCCGCGTGCTCCCGACCTGGTGTGGGTGCCGGAAGCCTGGACCGCGCTGCGGCGTGCACCGCCGCGGCGTGCACCGCTGCGGCGGGCACCACCGTAGACGTGCCGGCGAGATCCTCGACGCAGACCACCGATCTCACGCGCAGAAGGGGGGACGCCATGCTCGCCATGCTCGCCATGCTCGCCATGCTCGCCAGCGGCTTCGCCGCGCAGGCCGCCTCCTGGGGCGCCTTCTACGCCGTGGCTGGCACCTCCGCCGCCACGCTGCTCGGCCTCGTGTTCGTCGCCATGTCCCTGCACGCCGATCCTAGTGGACGCGACGTCGTGGTCGAGCGCGACCTCTGGACCCTGGCGGCCGGCGTGCTGGCGGTCTTCGCGGACGTGGCCGTGAGCGCGCTCGCGTTCCTCGTGCCCGGTCAGACGACCCTGGGCGTCGGCCTCCCGCTCCTGGTCCTCGGCGCGCTGGCCGTGCTCATCAACGTCGTGGCCACGTGGCGCGTTCGCCGGAGCGGTCGCTGGCGCGGTCGCCACAGGTGGTTGTTGGCGCCATCGCTCCTGAGCTGTCTCCTGCAGGTGGTCGCGGGCGCGGGCCTCGTCGTCGGCCAACCGGTGTGGCTCGACGTGCTGGCGGTGGTGACGGGCATCCTGCTGCTCGCGGCGACCCTCTCCTCGTGGCTGCTGTTGTCCGGGCCGGCGCTCGCCACATTGAGACGGAGCGCGCCGCCGGCGAGCCCGTCCGACTCCTAAGACTCTGCGGCCCCGCATGCCTCCGCGCCGCCTCTGTATACATAGTCTGTGTACAGAGTAGGAATAGGTGCGGCGGTGCATCGCCCACGAGGCCAGAGCAGGCCGCGTTTGTCCGCTTCCGCAACCGCCTGGGCACGGGCGCTGACGCCGAGCTTGTGAAAGACCGAGGTCAGGTGATACGTGACGGTACTGGCCGAGAGGAAGAGCTGGTGCCCGATCGCCGTGCTCGACAGCCCCTCGGCCACGAGCCGCAGCACCTCCGCCGTGCGCTCGGTCAAGGGGCTCCGCCCCGCGCTCGGGCGCGGCGCGCGCCCTGACAAGCGCCGCCGCCTGCGCCCCGACCTGGGCGCGATCCTGTGCGTCGGCCGGGGTGACGACGCCCGCCAGCAGATGGTCGAGGGTGTCCACCGCCGCGTGTAGCGTGGAGCCCCTGCGCCGCTTGTGGCCGTCATAGCCCATAGCCGGCCCACGCTCGCTACTGGTCTCCGCCCCGGACCTTGACAGCAGCGAGCGGTCCTACCTATACTTTCTGAAGCGTAGAAGTGCACAAAGTCTATGCACTTGGTTCACTTTCCAGTGAGGCTGCCGGCGAGAGGTTGGTAGGTATGTCCAGTTCGGCTGCTGTTGCGGGCATTCCGCGTGTTGACACGCATCTCCTCAAGGTGTCGCAGGCCTGGGTCGTGGCGTTGACGGCGGTGGCGTTCGTCGTGCAGGTCCGCTGGCTGGTCGCGATCGCGGCGGTCTTGCTGGCGATCAGCGCCATCGTGCCCGCGGCGAGCCCCTTCCGTCTGTTCTATCGCTATGTGGTAGTGCCGACGAAGCTGCTGCGTCCGCGCATCGTTGAGGATGATCCGGCTCCGCACCGGTTCGCGCAAGCGGTCGGCGCGACCTTTCTGGTCGCGTCCACGCTCTGTCTGTATGCGCTCCCACAGACTCCGGTCGTCGGCTGGGGGCTCGACCTCCTCGTGTTCGCGCTGGCAACCCTCAATCTCACCGTCGGCTTCTGCGCCGGGTGCTTTGTCTACTACCAGCTGGGGCGGTTCGGATTCGCGCCCCGCGTGCGCTACAACGGTGGCTTTCACTGGCGAGGAGTATAGGTAGTGCCTGGAGATGGAATTCTCGCTCGCCTGCTTGTGCTGATGCTGGTCGCGGTGCTCGTCTGGCTTGCCGTGTGGGCGGTCCGCCGCTATATCGACGCTGAGCGGCAGCACGCCATGAGCGCGCCGACCATGTCGACCGTGGAGCAGGCTTCGCTGGCCGCCGCCGGTGCGGCTCCAGGAGCAGCAGCGGTCCGCATCCTGGCCTTCAGCAGCCAGACCTGCCGTCCCTGCCATACCCTGCAGCGACCGGCGCTGGAGGCGATCTCTGCCCAGAAGGGCGATCTCGTCGACGTCAGCTGGATCGACGCCCCGTCTTCACCCGAGCTGACCGAACGCTACCATGTGCTCACCGTGCCAACCACCGTGGTGCTGGACAGCACGCATCACGTACAGGCCATCAACTACGGCTTCGCTCCCACCCACCGCCTGCTCGAACAAATCAACGCCATTCTTGATCGAGCGCCCAGGAGCACGCAGGTACGCGCAGGCGCGCCACAGCACGAGACGGGCGTCTCGTGAGGCGGTGACCGCGTGTGGCAGACGCCGGCACTGGAGAGCATGACATCGACGGGGGGCTATCGCCAGACCAGGGGAGCGCTCTCCCACACGCGCATGCGGCTGTAGCATCAGGTCCCTGCTCCATCGGTGCGCCCTTCGCCGCGCGCATGGTTCCCGCGCGAAGGTGCTCGCTGCGCTATACTTGTGTACATACGATGCGTTGCGAGCGTGAGCCGGACTGAAGCGGCCTACCTGGCAGCGCGCGTTCGCCCGAGAGTGTGTGTGCTTGCGGCCCATCGTTGGGCCGCGCCATGACGGAGCGTACTCAGTACGCGAGGAGGCTCTTGTGGCAGTGCACAGCGAGGTGCAGACGAGCGGTGGAAGACGGAATCCCTGGGAGATGGCGCAGGCGCAATTTGACGCCGCCGCCGACCGGCTCAAGCTCAACGACGATCTGCGGGCGATCCTGCGTGAGCCCAAACGTGAGCTCACTGTCCATTTCCCGGTGCGCATGGATGACGGGTCGATCCACATGTTCACCGGCTATCGGATCCAGCACAACATCAACCGCGGCCCGGCCAAGGGTGGCATCCGCTATGATTCGCACGTCACGCTGGACGAGGTCAAGGCGCTGGCGATGTGGATGACGTGGAAGTGCGCGGTCGTCGACATTCCCTTTGGCGGCGCCAAAGGCGGCGTGATCTGCGATCCCAAGCAGATGAGCGCCGCCGAGCTGGAGCGGCTGACGCGCCGCTATGCGACGGAAATCTCCCTCCTCATCGGCCCGACCAGCGACATCCCGGCCCCCGATATCAACACCAACCCCCAGATTATGGCCTGGATCATGGATACCTACTCCATGCACCACGGCTACACCGTGCCAGCCGTCGTGACGGGCAAGCCGCTGGCCGTGGGCGGGAGCGAAGGGCGCATGGACGCGACGGCAACCGGCGTGGCGGCGATGGTCGCGATGGCAGCCCGCGATCTGGAGATTCCCCTGCAGGGCGCGCGCGTGGCGGTGCAGGGATTCGGCAACGCCGGCTCGATCGCCGCGCAGCTGCTCCACGACAAGGGCTGCCGCATCGTCCTGGTGAGCGATACGCAGGGCGGCATCTACGACGCGGACGGCCTCGACCCTGAGCGGGTCCTGCGCCACAAGCAGGAACATGGCACCGTGGTTGGCTACGACGCCACACAGACGGTGAGCCTCGCGGACGTCCTCGAAGTGCCCTGTGACATCCTGATTCCGGCGGCGATCGAGAACCAGCTCACCGGTGAGAATGCGCCGAGAATCCAGGCGCGACTGATCGCGGAGGCGGCCAACGGCCCGACGACCCCCGAAGCCGACCGCATCTTCTGGGAGCGCGGCGTGCGCGTGATCCCCGACATCCTGGCCAACGCCAGCGGTGTGACGGTGAGCTACTTCGAGTGGGTGCAAGACCTGCAGAGCTACTTCTGGACCTCCGAGGAGATCGCGGAGAAGCTCAGCCACGTCATGACGCGGGCATATGGCGAGGTGGCGACGCTGGCTGAGACCCAGCGCTGCGACATGAGGATGGCAGCCTACATGCTGGCCATTCAGCGCGTGGCCGATGCCACCCAGTTGCGGGGCATCTACCCATAGCGAGCGGCATGCGTGTGCGCGGGCGGCAGGGCGTGGCACTGGCCGAAGGTCGCACCCGCTTCTTTGCATGCGGCGGTTAGTGTCGCGCGGCGGCCGTCTTCTTCACCGCACGCGGGGTGAGCGAGTAGAACAGGTCTTCGTACTGGTCGGTCACGGCTTCCCAGCTGTAGACGGTGGCCGCGCGGTGCGCCGCGCGCTGGCGATACTCCTCGATGAGCGCGGGGTTGGCGATGACGTCGCCGAGCACACGGCTCAGGTCGTCCGCGCCGGAGGTGCCCGTGTAGGGAATCGCGGCGTCGCCGACGGTCTCCATGTTCGCCGCCATGTCGTTGACGACGACGCAGTTGCCAAAGGCCATCGCCTCCAGCAGGGCGGGATGGGTGCCGCCGACGCCGCTCGCGAAGGCGAAGATACGCGCGTTGGAGCCGAGCTCGTGGTATCCGCTGCCGAAGGTGTAGCCAGTGAAGACGACGCCTGGCCCGGCGTTGGCTTTGAGCTCGGCCTGGTAGTCCGTCGCATAGGGCGCGTCGCCGACGATGCAGAGTTGCAGGCCGGTCCCGTCGAGCCCGCCCAGGCGCTGGTACGCCTCGATGACGTGGTGCGCGTTGTTCTCGGGCACGAGCCGCCCAACCCAGAGGATGTAGCCGTTGGGGCGCAGGCCGAACTTGGCAAGGGTCTCGCCCGGCGGCAGATGCGGCACATCCGAGCCATAGGGGATGAAGACCGACGACTTGTCGAATTTGTCGCGGTAGTAGCGCTCGACCACGTGCGAGTCGGCCACGACGACCGACGGCAGGCGCGAGGCCGTACGCTCCGAGAATTGCAGGTAGCGCTTGGCGAAACCGCCCCACTTGTCGCGCTGCCAGTCGGCGCCGTCCACGTTCACGACCGAGGGCTTTCCTACTAGTCGCGGAATGAACGAGAGTGGTGCGTTGCCCACACCGCAGATATAGACCACGTCGTAGCGGCGCAGCTCGCCATGCAGCATCGAGAGGAAGGTATGCACGATTGTGTCGAGGTGCTTGCTCGGGATGGTCGGCAGCTTGACGAGCTTCACGCCCTTATACGTCTTCTCAGGCCAGTCGATGTGGTGCGAGCGGCAATAGACGGTGACCTTGTGCCCGCGCTCTACCAACCGCACCGAGAGCTGCTCGACACACGTCTCGAAGCCGCTGTAGCTTGCTGGGATGCCGCGCGAGCCCATCATCGCGACGCGCAGCGGGCGTCCCTGCAGGCGGGTCGCGGGAGATGTGGAAGTCGATGGTCGTATATCCTGCATCGTGCTGACTCTTTCGGGTGACGCGAGTGGTGTGCCCGTGGACACACTGTGCTCGGCGGCAGAGCGTGCGTGCAACGGAAACTGCTGACCGGGCGTGACTGCCCCCGTACGCACGAGCGTGTTGTCGTCAAGCAGCCACTCGGCTCGTGGAGCGACTGGTGCGTAGATGCGCTGTGCGTTCTCACGCGCTGTCGTTTGTCGGGGAGCCGATCTCCGCCGTCGCGCGCGCCCGCGGCGCAGCAGAACGACGATCACCAGCAGCACTGCCACTCCACAGAGCGCGACTTCAACGGCAGACAACATGCTGCCGCCCGCGAGCAGTGCGGCCACTGCTCCTCCTGACACAGCACAGAGTGCGGGTGCCATACGTTCCGGACCTCCCTATCGTGGTGCGCGCCCGCCGCGACATCTCTCGCCCCGCGCAAGCCGTCCACCGCCCGCGTGACGACAGCGTCTCGTTGCGGCCTCGTGCATCATACACCTGAAGACTGTTCTGTCAGTAGCGCTTCCCCCCATATGGCCAGTCCCGGCGCCAGCGCTACGAGAAGCGAGCGATGCCGCGTCTTGACGGAGGGCATGCAACCGTATTAGCGGGCTGGCGCGTGCCGCGCATGACGGTAGGTGAAGAGATGGTGGAAGGTGAAGTTGAACGCCACGGCGACGCAGATGGCGACTGCCTCGGCAACTAGCGCATGTAGTCCGGCGGCCGCCAGCCCATACGAGATCGCCAGCGTGACGAGGGTGCCTCCCAGTGAGGTGAGGTGGAAGCGCCCGCAGCGAGCAATCCAGCGGCGTGAGTGGCCTGCCAGATGGCGGAACGTGACAAAGTCGTTGATGAGAAAGTTTGTCATCGTGGAGATTTCCGCCGCCGCTGTGAAGCAGATGAGATAGCGGAGCGCGTGCTGCACCCGAATGTGGTCGTCGAACGGTAGGCGGATGTGATAGTAGGCGACGTAGAACACCACCAGATTGACGAGCGCCGCGAAGCCACCAACGATCAGGTAGCTCACCAGCCGTTGCAACAGTCCCGCCTTGCCTTTGGTACGGCGGTCGACAAGCTCGAGTGCGTTGTCGACGAGCGCCCAGCCAGTGAGCTGAAAGCTGCGTGGCTTGCGCGGGAAGGCGATGGGCAGAGGCGCCGTCGTCTCGTCGCGGATCGCGATAGCGGGCATCGGCTGGGTCGGCCCGTAGAGGCTGCCGGGCGACGTTCCGTACGGCACACCGTATGGTGGGTCGTTCTCGCTGAACGAGGACATCTGCTCCTCGCCTTCTTACAATTCTACCGAGAGCGGGGCAGGCGGAGCCGCCGGGGACATGGTAGCCACCTTGGATGGGTGGTTGGGCCGCAGATAGTCGCCGCGCGCGAGCTTCTTCTCCAGCCAGACGTACAGCACGATGAAGAGATACCGGCTGCCCATCTCCTTGATCTTCAGCTTGGAGACACCCGTCGAGCGGTTGTACCAGTTGGTGGGCACGGTGGTGAAGGTGTACCCGCGCACCATTGCTTTCAGCGGCAGCTCGACCGTGATGTTGAAGTGGCACGACAGGATCGGCTGCACACCCTCGATGACCTCGCGGCGATACGCTTTGAAGGCGTTCGTCGTGTCGTTGTATTTGAGGCGGAAGATCGACTTGATGAACCGGTTCGCCATACGGTTGATGAGCAGTTTGTGGCTCGGATAATCCACGACGCGGCTCTGGCGCGAGAAGCGTGTGCCGAAGACGCACTCATACCCTTCGGTGAGCTTGCGGTAATACGTCACGACGTCGGCGGGGTCGTCGGAGGCGTCGGCCATGACGATGCAGACGGCGTCGCCGAGGAACTCTTCGAGTCCGGTGCGAATCGCGTAGCCGAAGCCCCCCGGCTTCACATTGTTGACCCAGCGCACGCCGGGATACTGACGCGCGAGATCACTCAGCACGCGCTCCGTGCCGTCGGTGCTGTGGTCGTTGACGATCAGAATCTCGAAGGGGATATGCTCGGACCAGAGCGTCGCGTAGAGCCGCTCGACCGTCGGCCGGATGCCGTCGACCTCGTTATGGGCCGGAATGACCACCGAAAAATTCACGCCAAGGCCTCCCATACCGACCACTCGCCGCGCCCGTCGCGGCCTGATGCATTCCGCTCTCCGACGTCCGACCAGCCGACGGTGTCGTCGCGCGTCTACCCTTTTCGCGCCGCGACGGGCTCCCCGACCCAGCGCTCGACGTTCTTCGTGTAGATATCGTCGAGGAGCTGGCGGAGATTGTATTCCTGGCGCCACTCGGGGTAATGCGCCTTAAACTTGCGGGTGTCGCTGACATACCAGATGTGATCGCCGATGCGGTTGGTGTCTGTGTAGGTCCAGTTGAGCTGCTTGCCCGCGATCTCTTCGCAGATGGCGATGGCCTCCAGCATCGAGCAATTGCTGTGGCGCGAGCCGCCCATGTTGTAGACCTCGCCGATGCGCGGCTTCTGGAAGAACTGGTAGAACGCACCCACCAGATCGCTGCTGTGGATGTTGTCGCGGACCTGCTTGCCCTTATAGCCGTAGACCGTGTAGGGCGTACCGGTGACGACGCACTTCATCAGGTAGGCGAGGAAGCCGTGCAGCGCCGTGCCGGAGTGGTTCGGGCCGGTGAGGCAACCGCCGCGGAAGCAGGCCGTGCGCATCTGGAAGTAGCGCCCGTACTCCTGCACGAGCAGATCGGCCGCCGCCTTGGAGACGCCGAAGAGCGAGTGCGTCGAGTGGTCGATGCTCATCGTCTCGTCGATGCCCTCAGCCGCGAAGGGATGGCTCGCGTCGACCTCCCAGCGCAGCCCCTGCTCGATGAGTGGCAGCGCGTTGGGAGTGTCGCCGTAGACCTTGTTGGTGGAGGTGAAGATGAAGACGGCCTCGGGGCTGTGGCGGCGTGTCGCTTCGAGCAGCGCCAGCGTTCCATTGGCATTGACGGTGAAGTCTGTCATTGGCTCGCGCGCGGCCCAGTCGTGTGAAGGCTGCGCTGCCGTGTGGACGACGAGGGCGATATCCTTGCCGTAGCGGCCGAAGAGCGCGTTGATCGCGTCGGTGTCGCGGATGTCCGCCTCAACATGCGTGTACTGCGTGGGGAACCGCGCGGACAGTAAATTGCGGTTCCACGTGGTTGACGCCTCTTCTCCGAAGAACGTGCGCCGCATATCGTTGTCGATGCCGACGACGTCGAACCCTAACCCACAGAAGAACTGAACTGTTTCTGATCCGATCAGGCCCGCGGACCCCGTGACCACCACGACTGACATCTGATGAGTCTCTCCTCTACCCAACGCCCACGTCCACCACCGACCGCTAACTCACCCAGAGGTGCCTGACCAGTGGCTCCGCCTCGCGCATCCACTCGTAGATTGACGTGAGCGTCTCCCGCGGCGTGCGGCGGGGAACCCAGCCTGTGGCCTGCGCGACCCGCGTGTTGTCAGTGATATATAACTTCAAATCGGCCGGACGGTTAACATTCACGTGCTCGACTAGGACCTTCTGGCCGGTAATTTCCTGGCACAGCAGCGTCGTCTCCAGCAACGAGAGGCTGGAGGCCGTCCCCCCGCCGACGTTGAAGATCTGGCCGCTCAGCCGGGGTAGCTCGCGCAGTTGAATATCGAGCAGGTCGGCGAGGTCGTCGATGTGCAGCAGGTCGCGCACCTGTTTGCCCTCGCCGCTCCACCCGATGTAGCTGAGTTTGCCGCCAAAATAGTGCATCGCCATCCAGAGGGCGAAGACACCCTGATCCACCTTGCCCATCTGCCACGGACCCGTGAGCACGCCGCAGCGGTTGATGACATAGCGCAGCCCATACATGGCGCCGTATTCCTGGATGACCAGCTCGGAGCACAACTTCGTCGCGCCATAGAGTGAGCGGGCGCCGTCGAGGGGGAATGCTTCGCTCACGCCCGCGCTCGATGCACCGGGAATGCGCTGGTCATCGGTCAGCACGAGGCGCGTCTCGGTCTCGCGGGTCTCGAGCTGGTTGAGCGTGCTGATGGGGTACACGCGGCTCGTCGAGAGGAAGATGAGGTCGGCGCGGGTGCGGCGGGCCAGCTCCAGACAGTTAATCGTGCCGACGAGGTTGGTGTTGATCAGGTAGTCAGGCGCCTCACCGTATCCGGCGAGCACGGACGGCTCGGCGGAGCACTCGACGATCAGGTCGATGCCGCGTGCGTCGAAGCGCAGGTCCTCCGGATTGCGGATATCGCAGTGGACGAACTCGACGCCTCCCGCGCGCAGGCGCGGCAGGTTCGCCTCAGAGCCACGGCGCTTGAGATTGTCGGCCGCAAGCACCGTCGCCGCGGGAAAGCGGCGCTTGAGCCAGAGCGCGAGATTCGAGCCAGCGAATCCGGCACCTCCGGTCACTAGAATCGATCCATAGTCTGCCATGTAGAGTCCTTGTTAAGAAACGTGGGTGCGCCTCGCTCGCCCGATGGGTCGTCGTGCGTCTTACAGCACCGTCCCACTTGGAACAACGGAGAGAAGGTGCCACAGTCACCTCAGCTGGAACTTGATGCGTGCCTGATTCGTCTGCCTCAGCCGGAGTTACTAGCAGGTAGAGTTCAGTGTTGTATGGGTGTATGGTGTGCGTGGTCGGCTGGCCGGAGGCGGGCCAAGTGCGGTGGCGAGAGGAATCGAGAGCATGAACTTTGGCTCGCGCTTCAATCAGACACAGTCGGCGATATCGTGGCCAGACACACGAGCGAACACTGGGCCAACCGACTCTGCCAGTAGAGCGGAGACTTCAACAAGCGTCTCCCCTGCACTGGTGTGGGGCGCTACTGTTGGGATTGTTCTGCTGGTTGTCGTCCTCTACGCGCGCTCATTGCACATTCTGCCGCTCAGCGACGATTGGACGTTTATCGGGTTCAATCGTGAAGGTCTCGCGCAGGTCCTCGGTTTTCGGGGCAACTATCACTTTGACCCAGTGGCGCAGGCCGTCCTCTACCTGATCTATCTGCCGTTCAAGATCAATCCGGTGCCTTATCACGTCGTCGCGATCGGCATCTTCGCGCTGTGCTCCGTGTTGGTGTTACGACTGGCGTGGCGACTGACTGGCTCATTTCTGGTTGGCGTGCTCGCGGGGTGTCTGTTTGTCCTGAACGGCAGGCAGTACGAAGCCGTCATCTGGACGTTGGTCTCCATCTATCAGGAGCTCGGGCTCGCGCTGTATCTGGGCGGCATGCTGTTTTATCTGCGCTTCCACGCCGTTAAGGGTGATGCCCGGGCTCGCCGGGCCGCCATGTTTGGCTTCTACGCCTGCATGATTCTGGCTGTCTTTACCTACGAGCAGGAAGTCTCGCTCGTTGTGGCCTGCGCGTTGTACCGACTGCTGGTCGTCGAGCGTGGCCGGGGCTGGAATAGTGCTGAGCTATTTGCGCGGGGCCGTGAGTGGATTCTGGAATTTAGTCCCGCAGTCGCCTTCTTCGTTGCATATCTCGCGCTGAAGTACTGGCTTGCCGCGACATCCGGCTTTGCTCAGGCGCCTGGGACGGGTATCGGGCTGCATGCGCTCATCACCACGATCACGATTGGCCTCTACCAGTCTTTCGTGCCTGGCATCATCACCCCGCCTTCGTTGCTCAACTTCCAACATAACCTGCTGATTGGCATCGGATGGGGTACCCCGCTCTGGCGCCGTGCACTGAACTTCGCCAAGGTGCTTGTCCCACTGGGCGTTGCCGCTATCGTCTCGAAACCGGTCTATCGCTGGCTTGTGCTGTGGGCGGTGCTCGTCGTCGGGAGCACCGTGCTCGGCATTGGCTACTTAGCCTCACGCTATATGTTGCTGTTCCTCGTGCCGGGCTCGATCTTATGGGCCGCCTTCGTGGTCTGGATCGCCGGACAGATTCGCCGTGCGGTGCTCCGGTTTAGTGGAGGTCAGGAGAACACACTTCTGCGGCGAGCGCTTCCCGCTCTGATGTGGGTGCCTGTGGTTGTGTTCGTACTTGCCTATGCGGCGGTTGGCGTGCCCTACCTCTTCACGGAGGAAGCGAATTGGCAGCAGGCGTCTGATATTGAGAGTGCCGCGATGCACAACCTGCAAGTACTGTCGGCCGCTCACCCGGAGGCACGGCAACTCTATCTCGTCAATTTGCGCGATGACCTCCCACCGCCTGCCGGTCTCTTCGAGCATGGCGCCTACATCTTCCAGTCGGGCGCGCCTGTGATGGCAATGGAGGCCGTGCCTGACCGCTTCCCCTCTCTGCGGGACATACACTACGTCAAGACGCCAGACTTCTTCGCCATCGGCACTGATAAGGTGATCAGTCGTGAGCGGCTCGATGCGCTGGATCAGCAGCCGACGAATCTTGTCGTGTGTTTGAGCAAGTCGACACAGCAGATCGAGCCGTGGGGGCCTCTCTGCAAGTGAGGTCTACTTGTCTACCACGTCCTATGACTGCGTGACCGTTGCGTCGGCGCGGTCATAGGACGTGTCTCCAATCGAAACCAGACACAGGACGGGTGAGACGTGTCGGGCGCTCTGTATCCCCCCATATGGCCGGTTCCTCTTGCCCGCGACGCGCGTTGTACTCAATAATGACAGTCGGCTCACTCGCCACGTGGCCGCTGCATGCGCGCGAGCAGCACGGTACTCGTGCGAGCACAGAGCGGAACAGACACGGCTCAGGGATGGGGGAGGCGGTTTGGTGAAGCGCATCGTCACTTTTCTCGTGCGTCGCCTGAAACGTGACCGCACGTGGTCGCTCGATCCCGCGATGTCGTCGGGGGCGCTGCTGCATATGCTGTTCTGGAGTCTCGCCAAGGCACTGCGCGGCTACCGCAGGCGCATCGGCTTCAAGCGGGCGCGCGGCATCACGATGATCGACAAACACGTGACGATTCGCAACAAGCGCTACATCTCCATCGGGCGCAACTTCATCGCCGAGGAGTACTGCGAGATCCAGGGCCTCTCACGCCACGGCATCACGTTTGGCGACCGTGTGACGGTGGGCCGCTTCGCCAGCATCCGGCCGTCGGGCTACTATGGCGGCGATCTGGGCGAAGGGCTTATCGTCGGCAACAACTCGAACATCGGCGCGTATTGCTACATCGGCTGCTCGGGCGGCATCCGCATCGGTGACAACGTGATGATGTCGCCGCGCGTGAGCCTCTATGCCGAGAACCACAATTTCGCCGACGTCACCCGCACGATGAAAGAGCAGGGCGTCACTCGCGAGCCGATCATCATCGAGGATGATTGCTGGGTCGCCTCCAACTCGATCGTGCTGGCGGGCGTGACGATTGGGCGCGGCTCGATCGTCGCGGCGGGCAGCGTCGTCACGAAGGACGTGCCGCCGTATTCCATCGTCGCGGGGTCGCCCGCGCGCATCATCAAATCGCGCCTTCCCCAGCAGCCACCCACCGCCGCCGAGGTAGCGTCCGTCTCGCAGCCGCGCTACGATGGGCCGCCAGCGTACTTCGCGCCTCAGCAGAACCACTCACAGCCAGCGTACGCGCCGCCGTCATACCAGGGAGCGCCGCAGGCCGGTGGCGCGCCGCAACCATTTAGCGAGCGCGGCTAGAGCGACGTCCCGCGAGATCGACGACAAGATACCTCGCACCGCTGGCCTAGAGGGGCAGGTGGTTCGCGAGTAGGAGATGTGAACGCCCGCTATGTCCCAAATACTCTCTTCCGCGGCCAGCGTGCAGGTGGCTCCAACGCGACCGGTGCGGGTGCTTTTCCTGCATCCGAGCAACGAGCTATACGGTTCTGATCTGGTATTGCTGAATCTGCTGCGCGGGCTCGACCGCACCTACTTCCGGCCGCTGGTGGTCTTGGCAGACGACCTGCCCTATGAGGGGTTACTCAGCCGCGAGCTGGAGGCCAGTGGCATCGAGGTACGCTTGCTGCCCATCGCCGTCACCCGCCGCAAGTATTTCCGTCCCACCGGCCTGCTGGATTTCGCGCGCAAGCTGCGCTCCTCGACACGCATGATCGCGAAGATCGTCAACGACGAGCAGATCGACGTCATCCACACCAACACGCTCGCCGTCTGGACGGGCGGGCTGGCGGCGAAGCGCACGCACCGGCCGCATGTGTGGCACGTCCACGAGCAGATCGAGCGTCCGCCGCAGTTGCGCGACTACATGCGCCGCTTCGTGCCATCCCACGCCTCGCGCATCGTGAGTGTCAGCCGGGCCGCGCTGGACCACCTGCTCGTCACGCCGGAGGCGCAAGCCAAAGGCATGGTGCTCTACAATGGCCTCGTGCCGCAGGAGTGGATGCGGACTGATGGCCGCGAGCGCATCCGCGCGGAGATGGGCTGCCAGCCAGGCGATGTGCTTATTGGCATGGTCGCGCGCATCTCCAGCTTCAAGGCGCCGGACCTCTTCGTCGAGGCCGCCGCCGAGCTGTTGCGGCAGTATCCCAATGTGCGCTGCTTCATCGCCGGTGGTCCAGTGCCCGGCCAGACCGAGATGCTGGAGCGTGTGCAGCGCCTGATCGCCGAGTCGCCTGATCCCTCGCGTATTCGCCTGCTCGGCTTCCGCAAGGACACTCCCGACCTGATGGCGGGTATGGATGTACTCGTGCAGCCGTCGCGTGACCCGGAGGCGTGCAGCATGACAATCCTGCAGGCGATGTTCGCGGGCAAGCCGGTCGTGGCGACGGATGTCGGCGGCAACAAAGAGCTCGTGGTGCAGGGCGAGACGGGCTGGCTCGTACCGCGCGAAGATGTGCAGTCGCTCGCGGGCGCGCTCGGCAACCTCGTCGCCGACACGCAGCGCCGTCTGGCGATGGGCTACGCGGGCCAGCAGCGGGCGCTCGCCCATTTCACGCTCGACGCACAGGTGCGCGCGTTCAACCGCATCTTGTGGGACGAGTACGTGGCCTCCGGCCGGTTGGGCGCCGCAGCCTCGGGCGCACGCCGCTGAGCGAGCGCGGCACCCGGCCTGTATGGGGCAGTGCGGTGACACAGCCGTAGCGGATGCGCTATCATGCGGCGGGGGTCGTGGGCACCGTGCGCTTGTCGATGCCACTCTGAACACGCATGTGGTGGATGGATCTTCGTGCTGACGGAGCTCCGTGGAAATTGAAGGGGCCTTGAATTATGCCGGAGGGAGGGCGCGCGGCCGCCGGGGCGATCTTTCAATTAGGGGGCCGCGTCACAAAGATTCTCGCCGGCGTTCTGGCGTTTGGCATTTGCTCGCGCGCGCTTGGTCTGGAGCGGTTCGGCACCTTCACGCTGGTCTTCGCGTGGGTCTTGCTCTTCAGCGCGGTCGCGGCATTTGGGCTCGACAACATCCTGATCCGCGAGATCGCACGCGACGAGCCGAGTCCGGGAGCGCATGGACAGGTCGTGCGCGTCACGTCGTCGCTCAAGGTGGTGCTGGCGCTGTTTGCCATCGCGCTCTCCATCGACGGCGCCGTGCTAGTTCAGCTCCCCCGCGCGACGGTGATCGATATCGCGCTGTTCTCGCCCTACATCTTGCTCGTCACCTTCAGCTCAAACGGACTGTTCGGCGATGTCCTGCAGGCGTTCCGGCAGAACGGCGCGGTGGCGAACGCGAGTCTCGTCTCAGCCTTCGTGACGCTCGCCGCGACCGTGGTTGCCGCGTACCTCCGTTTGGGCGTCGAGGCGTTTCTCGGGGCGTACCTGCTCGCCGGGATCGTGGATATCGGCATCTGTTACCTGCGGGCGCGCCGGCAGGTCCAGACGGGTTTCGGTTGGGACGCGCGTACCGCGTGGTATCTGGTGCGCGAGTCGTTTCCGCTGGCTGTCGCGACCGTCTTCGTGCTGATCTACGTGCGCATCGACACCGTCTTGCTGGAGAAGCTGACGAATTCGAGCCAGGTCGCGCTCTACGGCGTCGCGTATAAGTTCTTCGACGTCTTCTCGACGGTGTGGGCGACGGTCATGCTGGTGCTCTTCCCGATGCTCGCCCGCGCCTACGATGCCAGCCCGACCCGCTTCAAGACGCTCTACGCCCGTCTGGTGCCGCTCTCGCTCGCGTTCTCGCTGCCCGCAGGGCTGGCGGTGGTCGTGCTGCGGCAGCCGCTGATCCGCCTGATCGTCGGCGGGCAGTTCTCGGCCGCGGAGCTCGCGGTCCCGGGGCTGATGGTCGCGGCGATCGCCATATTGCCTGCGTCGGTCAGCAGCTATGTCATGGTGATTACGCACCGGCAGCGCTGGAGCCTGCTGCTCGCGCTGCTGGCGTCGGCGCTGAATATCGGGCTGAACCTCTACTTCATCCCGCGTGGGGGCTACGTCGCCGCCGCGTGGACGACCGCCGCGACGGAGGGGTTCGTCATCGTCTACAACGTGGCTGTCGTCGCGCTCACCGCCCGGCTCTCGCCCTTTGGGCGCCCGCTGCTGGCGGTGGTTGCGGCATCCGCGGCGTTTGTCGTCCTCCTGATTCCCGGCGTCCCACCGTATCCGGCTGGGGCGGGCGCGCTCGTGCTCTACATGGCGCTGCTGGCGCTCTTTGGAGTCGCGCGCCCACGGTTCCTGGTCGAGACGTTCCGCCCGCGCTCGTCACCCGTCGCACCATCGGTCGTGGGAGCGGAGCCGTACGGGGTCAGGATGCCGGCGGCGGATGACGCTGGCGCGCACTCTGGTTCGATGCCCGCGCTGCGCACCATGTCCGGCGTTCCACAGATCGAGCGGCGGGAGCTCGGGGTACAGCAGTCAGTAGCCAGACCGGTTGCGCATTCGCCTGCCGGAAGCGGGAGCGAGCCTGGCATTCAGCCGATGCCGGAATCGTTGCGAGCGCCAACGCAGAGGGGAGACCAGTCATGACAGGCGATTTCAGCGGTACGACGCGCTCGTCCAGGCTTCCTTGGATTGCCGGGGCTGTAGCGGTGATCGCCGTAGCCGCCGCGTTCGTCGTGCCACATGGCGCGGTGCTGGCCGCGGGTGTCCTTTTCGCGCTGGCGGTGGCGCTGGTGCTCGCGCGGCCACAGTGGGCGCTCTTCATCTTCATCGTCGGCCTGCCGCTGCACAACTTCCTGATGGCGACCCTCTACGCAGCGAGTGGCAGCGCGACCGTTGTGAAGGTCGCTCAACCCTGGAAGGAAGCGCTCCTCGCGCTGGCGCTCGTGCGGGCATTCGCGCCGGTCGCGCTGGAGTGGTTGCGCACGCGCCGCTGGCGATTGGGGCTGCTCGACAGCCTGATCGTGGTCTTTGTCGTCGTCTGCGCGCTAAGCGTAGTGCTTCCCAGCCCAGTCATCGGCTTGGGCGGGCGAGTATATGGCTTTCGCGATCTGGTGGTGCCGCTGGGCGCCTATGCTGTCGGGCGAATGGCTCCATTCTCGCGTCGCGAGGTAAAGGGGCTGCTCGCGGCGTTTGGGTTCGATGCGCTGCTCTTCTCTGTCGTCGCGATTGGCGAGCGCGCGATCTGGGGACACGCGCTCTATAACGCGGTGAATTATAGCGCCTACCTGCACAACTTCTTGAAGCAGGGGTCGCCGCTTCCGCATAACGTGCCATACACCTACTACACGTCCGGTTGGTTTCCGCGCACGGGCTCACTCGCGCTCGACCCGCTCGACGTCTCCGTGCTACTGCTCATCACGTTGCCCGTTGTGGTGGCTGTCGCGGGTCTCGCCCACGGCGCGCTGAGCCGCCGGGCGTCTGTGGGCCTGGGGTTACTGGTGTTGTTGGGCAGCGCGGCGCTCATGCTTGCCTTTGGCCGCGAGAGCTTGATTCTGTTCCCGCTGGCACTTCTAGCGCTGGTTCTCGTGGGAGGATGGCGGCGCTTCTGGCCCGTCGTCGGTTTGACCGCATGCGGACTGATGCTCGGTGGTGTGCTCCTCGTGGCGGCCGTCTCGTACGGTATCTCGACAAATAACGACCACGTGCGTATCGCGATGGCGAATGAGGGGCTCGCTCGTCTGGCGCAACTCTCGCCGGAGCAGTTGCCATGCGGTGTGGGCCTGCCCGATTCGCCTCCCCTGAACAAGTCTGGCGGCTGTGGCAAGGGCGCGAAGGGAAACGCGGCGGGGGTGCTCTTCCAGGCGAGCGCGGGCTCCGACAATGCCTCGACCGCCGGCCACCTGCAGTCGCTGAAGTACCTGGGCACACTCATGCTCCGGCGTCCGATGGGCTATGGCATCGGCGCCGCTGGAGCCGTGGGAGACCGCTTCAACACCCACATCGGCGGCGAGACATCGTATCTGACAGTTGGGGTGGACCTGGGTGTTCTCGGCTTTCTGATCTATATGGGGCTGTTCGCCGGCGCCGTCTGGAATTGCTGGCTGCTGGCTCGCACGCGCCAACCGTTGCTGGAACGCGCGGTCTTTCTCGGCGTCGCGCTGAGCTGGACGATCATCGCGGTCGATGGCGTCTTCGCGGAGGTCACGCTGAATCTCTTCGCCATGTTCGTGCTGTGGTGGCTCGCGGGAGCGGCGACGACACGGCTGCGCGAGAACCGCGTCGTCTTTGCCGGGAATGATGCCGCGGGCGCACTCCGCTGGCAGGCGCGTCGGCCACTGAAGGTCGCGATGGATGTCCAGGCGCTGCAAACGGCGCGCACGGGCGTGCGCACGTACCTGGACGAAATCCTCAAGCAATTTGCCGTGCCCGACCTGCCGCATCAGGTTGTGCTGCTGCGCGGGCCGAAGCGACTACCCAGCACAAAGCGGCTGTACCGCATGATCAACCAGATGATGTATCTGCTGTGGCTGCATTTCTGGCTGCCGGTGCGCCTCGCCGCAGGCAACTATGATGTGCTGTTCAGCCCGGAGTACATCACCCCGTTCTGGGTGCCGTGCGCACGTGTTGTCGAGTTCTACGATGCCGCGTTCCTGCGCAACCAGGCCGACTACAACAAGCTCTGGCTGCTGATGTTCAATCGGATCACGATGCCCGCGATTCGCCGTGCGGACGCCGTCGTCGTGCCCTCGCAGCATGCGGCGCGTGAGATTCATGAATACGGCAAGATTCGGCAGGACCGTATCATCGTGGTGCCGCTCGGTGGGCCGAGTGGCAATCAGCTCCTCCAGGTCGACGATGCCGTCGCCGTCGATGTCTGTGCGCGTTTCGGCGTACGGCCGGGAGGATACATCGTGCATGTTGGTGTGCTGGAACGGCGCAAGAATCTGCCAACGCTGGTGGAGGCATTCGCGATGCTGGTGCGCCAGGGGCTCCCGGCCGAGGTCAAGCTGGTGCTCGTCGGGCAGAAGGGGCCGCGCCCGGACCTCGACGACAGCGCGCGTATCCACGAGACGGTGGCACACTTCGGACTGGACGACCGCGTGATCTTCACAGGGCACGTCGGCCTGGAGGAGCGCAACGCGCTCTATACCCGCGCGGCGGTCGTCGCCATTCCGTCGCTGCTCGAAGGATTTGGCATACCCGTACTCGAAGCCTTCGCCGCGCAGGTGCCGGTGGTTTGCTCGAATGTCACATCACTCCCCGAGGTGGCGGGCGAAGCCGCGCTCTTCTTCGATCCCACCGATCCGAGTCAGCTCGCGGAGTGTCTGCACCGTGCCCTCACCGATGCCGAACTGCGCGAGAGCCTCGTCGCCTGGGGTCGGGAGCGGCTCGCACTGTTCACGTGGGAGCGCACCTCCGCCGAGACACTCACCGCCTTCGAGACCGCCGTCATTCATGAGTACGCGCCGTCGAGGCCGCGCTCCGACGCTTTCATAGTGGATGTATCCGCGGCGGATGACGGCCACCCCACGCCAGTGCGCGAGGCAGTCGTCACTCCCGCGCGCAACTAGCCGGGTGCTCGACGGAACATGTAGCGGACGCGGAAGCCGGTCTGAGCCGAATGAGAAGGGAAGGACGCATGAAGACAATCCTCTATGTCGATCCGACATCAGTGCATGGCGGGGCGGAAGAGGTGCTCGTTCGGTTCATGTCTGGCGCGCGCGAGATCGGGTATCAGCCGGTGCTCGTCGTGCCGAGCGAGGGCTGGTTGACCGAGCGCTGCCGCGATCTCGATATCCCCTATGAGATTGCCCCGAGCATTCCCGATGCGACGTCCGTCCATACGTTTTCGCAGCAGCTCAAGCCGTGGCTGACGGCGAGCCGCCAAATCGCTCGCGCCATCCGCAAGTGGCAGCCGGTGATCGTTCACGCGAACTCGCCGCGTGTCTCGTACCATGCCGGGCTGGGCGCGCGCTTCGCCGGTGGGGTCGCGACAGTGACGCACGTGCATGACATCGGCGGCATCCCCTTCCTCTCGCCGCGCAAGGCGAAGCTGCTGGGCTATCTGGGCGACTGGTTCCTGACGCCCTCGAACGCCGTCACCAACGTGATTGTGGAGGCCGCGCCGCAGTTTCGCTCGCGGGTGCAGACGGTCTACAACGGCTGGGACATGGATGTGTATGCGGGCGTCCAACCGGCGGACCTCACGGCTGAGTTCGGTGTTCCGCGCGATGCGCTGGTGATCGGCACGGCGGCGGCGATGACGCCCTGGAAAGGTCAGGACGTGCTTGTCGAGGCCTTCCGCGCGCTCAAGACCCGCCATCCCCGCGCGCACCTGCTGATCGTCGGCGCGGCCTATGGCGCCAACCAGGAGCAGGCGGCATATGAGGCGCGGCTGCGCCAGCAGGTGGCCGCCTCCGGCGTGGCCGATTCGATCACCTTCACCGGCTGGCGCGAGGATGTCTGGTCGCTGATGCGCAGCTTCGACATCTTCGTGCATGTACCCAAAGAGCCTGATCCGCTGCCGACGGCGGTGATTCATGCCTCGGCGCTGGGGTGCGCCATCGTCGGCACGCGCATCGGCGGTATCCCCGAGATCGTGCCGGAGAACACCGGCGGGCTGATCGTCGAGCCGGGCGACTGGCGCATGCTCGCCTCCGCACTTGACTGGCTGGCTGCTGAGCCCGCCCGCCGCTCCGCGCTTGGACAGGGGGCGCACGCGCATTTCCTCGCGCGCTTCTCGCGGCGCCAGATGCTCGACGGGCTGGCCTCGGCCTATGCCCAGACGCTGGCTTACAAGGGCAGAGCGCAGGACGCCGCCCAGCAACCCGTCGCCGCCGGTCCGCATGCCCGGTAGACTCGCGGAGACATGCAACGGACGGCAGACCACTGAGTTGATGCGTGTGGCATCCAGGATCACGCAGACGATAGAGGCGACCCTGCTGGAGTATCTCCCTGGCTTATGATCGTCTCGTTGTGGATGCACGCTCCCCATCGCTGCGTGGTTTCCGCGACTATTCGGCTGAACTTGCCATTCAGCTGATCGATGATGGCACAGTCGTTGTGCTCACGAACGAGCCTGCTGACGTTGAGCGACTGAGGGCCGCATTCGGCACAGTTCGCGTTGAAGGTGTCGATACCTATCTGGCTCGCTGACGCAATGGCTCAATGTCCGTTTACCAATTGAGGGCAGAAAGGAGATGCCCACGTGGACTCTTCCCTCCAGCCACAATCTGGTCTCATCGATATCTCTGCTCCCATTGAGCCGGGTGTTGGCCTAGGTGGTCTTCAACTCCGGATGCCTGCCGAAGTGCTCGACCCAATCGTGTCTCAGCTTCCTGAGCGAACCCAGGGGATGGCTGGATGGGCGCGTGTGTGTCGTACTTATCCCCTCTGGGAGGTGCGCTATCTCCTTGGACCAGTATCAGTCGGCATTGACATCCGAACTGGCAAGATATTTAGGTTAGTTGCTGAAACGGGCTACAGAGGGACGCTGCCGAATGGCATTGGTGTCGGAATGTCTGTGCGTGTAGCGGTAACAATGGAGCCGCGCCTCTACTATGATGAGCCGACGGTTTTGGTGCTGATTCGTGGCTGCCCAGAGGTTGCGCTCCAATTGCCCGAAGACCTGGGTGCGGACCCAGACGTGAACGACCTCACAGATCTCATGGACCAGACCGTGGTCGCCATTCAAGTATATGACTGGTCAGTTATGCAGTGAGTGACGCTGGCGGTGTCCTCACGCGCTGCACTATGTAGCGGCCTTGGAGGGAGGCTAATGCGGTGGATGATGCCAGGCTTAGCCCAGCGGACACACCGGAAAGGACACCTTCATGAACGACAATGAAGGGCCAATCAAAAAGGCATACTACCTCGGCATCTGGCGAGCAATGTTGAGAGCGATCTTACAATGGCCTGCAGAAGAGAGTATGGCATGGATCAAGGACCACATTGACGTTGACAGTTTGGATGACCCTCATGACCTGTACTATCATGAAACCCCCCAATATTGGATTCTGAGTGCCCTGGTGCCGACATCTTTGCGGCAGCGACTCTCCGACGAAGACTAATACAGGCTGAGGGGACAGCTTGCTGAGGGGACAGCTTGCTGAGGGGACAGCTTCTAGTGGCCTTTCTCGATGACCACCACTATCGGTTCCCGCTGGACACAGATTGGCAACGCTACAGGCGGCGGATCGAGCAGATACTCGCCGCCTATGGTACGCACCTCCCGGGCGACGAGCATGACCTGCCAAAGTAGCACCTCAAATGATGCGCTATTCTCGACCCTCTCATGTGTCCCAAGGTGTCTTTGGGAGGATTTGCGTCGACATAGACGGTAGCGGCGTGACGCTACCGTCTACCCATGTAGCAATCTGTACCGGCCTTGGGGAAGACAACCAAGGCCGACTGGACGCATACACGTTCGTTTGCTCTTAACCGGTTGCAAGCACAGAAGATCCTAGATCGACCCGAGCGCGCGCTGCCCCACGGCGGCTGGCGCAGGGTGGTAGAGCGCCTCGTAGCGCGCGCGGTAACGCTCGTGGACCGCGCGGCGGCGCACCTTGAGCGACGGCGTCAGCAGTTCGTTCTCGACGGTAAAGTCGTCGGGCAGCACGTCGTAGTACTTGACCGTCTCGTAGCTGGCGAGGGTGGCATTCGCCGCGCGCACGCACTCGTCCAGGTACGCGCGGAAGGCCGGGAGTGCGGCGACGGAGGCCACGTCGAACGGCGCCTCCGCCTCCGCCTCCGCCTGCGTCGCCGCGGAGTGCGCCTCTCCCTCGGATGTCCCTGCGGGTGCGCTGACGCCGTGCTCGCGCGCCCACGCCCGCACCGCCTCGGGGTCGAGCGTCAGCAGCGCGACAAGATAGGGCTTGCGGTCGCCGTAGACTGCCACCTGCGAGACGCACGGCACCAGCGCCTTGAGCGTGTTCTCTACGTGCTGCGGCGCGAGGTTCTTGCCCCCCGACGTGATGATGAGGTCCTTCTTGCGGTCGACGATGCGCAGGAACCCGTCCGCGTCAAGCGTGCCGATGTCGCCGGTCGCGAACCAGCCGTCCGCGTCGATGGCCTCCAGTGAGGCGGCAGGGTTGTTGTGGTAGCCCGCGAAGACGACCGGCCCGCGTACCAGAATCTCGCCGTCCTCCGCGATGCGCAGCTCCTGGCCAGGGAAGACCCGCCCGACGGTGCCGAAGCGGTAGTGCTCGACGGTGTTGAGCGTGAAGCCCGCACACGTCTCGGTCATCCCCCAGCCTTCGAGCAGCAGGACGCCGGCGGCGTTGAAGAACTCCAGAATGCGCGGCTCCAGCGGCGCACCGGCCGTGATGGCGAACTTGAGGTTGCCGCCCAGCACCGCGCGAATCTTGGCGAAGACCAGCCGGTCGGCGAGACGGTACTGGTGCTGGAGGCGAGCCGGAATCGGCTGATGGTCTTGCTTGCGGCGGCTGACCGCACGCCCCACGCGCTCGGCCCAGGCGAAGATGCGCCGCTCGGGCCACGAGCCCGCCGCGACCCGTGCCTGCACGGCGGCATACGCCTTCTCGTAGATGCGCGGCACGCTGAAGAAGAGGTCGGGCTTGGCCGCCGCCATTTCGCGCAGCAGCGTGTCGAGGGACGCCACGATCACCGTCTCTAGCCCGACGTCGTAGGCCGAGATGTGCTCCGCGCGGCCGAAGACGTGCGCCAGCGGCAGAAACAGCAGGTCCACCATGCCCGGGCGCATCGTCGGCAGCATCTGGCGGATGCACGCGAGTTGCGCCAGCGCGCTCGCGTGGGTGTGCACGACGCCCTTGGGCATGCCCGTCGTGCCCGAGGTGTAGATGATCGAGAGCCGGTCGTCGGCGGCGATCTCGTCCGCCCGCGCCGCCGCGAAGGCGTCCGCCTCAGACGTGCTGCGGCGGCTGAGCGCGCGCAGCGCCGCGAAGCTCATCGCCCAGCCGCTGTCGTCGCCGCCGTCGTCGGCGGTGCCGCCTGCGGTGCTGGCCTGCTGCTGCGTGAGCTCGTCGCCGTCGTCGAAGAGGATCACCTTGCGGACCTCGGGCAGCTCGTCGCGCAGGCCCAGCAGCTTCTCGTACTGCGCGCGGTTCTCGGCGAAGACGTAGCGCGTGCGCGAGTCGGTGAGGATGAAGGCCACGACCGACGGCACGTTTGAGGGGTAGATGGTGACGGTGACGCCTCCCAGGCCGAAGATGGCCCAGTCGGCGGCCATCCACTCCCAGCGTGTGCCGCTGAGGATGGCGATGGCGTCCCCCGGTGCGGCGCCGAGCGCGTCCAGCCCAGCGATGAGCTGGTTGACCAGCGCCAGGTGCTCGCGCCACGTCATGCGCAGCTCCTCGTCCGTGTCGCCGCTGCCAGCCGCGGCGTCAGACGCGCCAGGGCGACGATGTTGGCGCCAGCGGACGCGATCGCCGTAGGTCGCGGCTCGCTGCCGGAAGAGCTGCGCGAGATTCGTTTCCATCCCCATTGGTGGCCCCCTTCATCTGCTACTTCCGCGATCGGAGGTGGTGTCGTCGGCGCGCGCGCGTGGCCAACAGCAGCGGCAGCAGCAACGGCAACGCGCCGGAACAGACGGGACACGCTCAGGCTACTGGTCCGCAATACTGGTCCGCACGTCGCAAGGACATGCGTGGGCAGGCACGGCTGCTGGAAACGATCAGCGGTGCGACGGACGTGTTCATCCCGCTGGGCATATCCTGCGTGCGACTGGGTGACGCACGACGAGGGCGGCACGACGAGGGCGGCACGACGAGGGCGGCACGACGAGGGACGCGCTCCAGGACAACCGCACACCGACGCGACAACAGCGCGTCAGGAAGACGGCGACACGGCGACACGACGAGACAGCGACATACCGGTGTGTGACAGGATACACCCGCCGACAACGACGTACCACCCGCGTATGCGCGAAGCCCACCACCGACGCGGATGACGACGACGGCGCGGACGGAGACGGTGCCTTCGGCACAGCGCCAGCGTCACGCGCGGCGGCGCGGAACAGCGTCAGGCGCAGTCAGGCGCAGTCAGACATAGTAGACGCATCAACCCTCTCTGGCGCCGCTCGCCGCGAGCACCAGCAGCACCGCCTTCGCGGGCACCGCCTGCCCCGGCGCCGTGCGCACCGCCGCCACGACCCCCGCCCGGGGAGCGCGCAGCGTGTGCTCCATCTTCATCGCCTCCAGGATCACCAGCGGTTGACCGGCTATGACCCCCTGCCCGGAGGTGACAAGCACATGCACGACCTGCCCCGGCATCGGTGCCACTACCGCGCCCGCCGCGGTCTCGGCACCCTCCGGGCCATGCCCGTTGCGCGCCGTCGTCATGCCCGTCAACGCGCTGGACGTGCCTGGCACGGCGGCGGCACTGCTCGCCCCAGGTGCGGGCAGCGGCGAGCGCCAGTGTAGCGTCACCTGCTCGCCGGCGACCTGTGTCTCCCACACGCCCGGCGCCGTCTCCTGCGCCACCGCCCGAAGCACGCGCCCGTCCAGCTCGATCTCCAGGTCGGGCGCTGTGAAGGCGCGCACCCGCACGGTATGGGCGCTGCTGCTGTAAAGCGTACCGCCGTTCCCGCTGCCCTGTGCGCTCCGCGTCACCGTCACCGCGTACGCGTGGGCATCGGCGCGCTCCGGCGCGAGCTGGACGCTGAGCGTGTCGGCTGTGTCTGTCACTGCGGCTGTGTCTGTCACTGCGCCCGCTGCTGCAGCGGCGGTTGGTCTCTCGTCCATCCCTATCCCTGCGACACCCTGACGGACGAGGACGAACGTGTCCTGCGGCGGGCGGGTGCGGTTGTTGCGCCAGGTGGCTGGCTGCGGCGTCGCCAGCAGGCGGGCGAGCGCGACCACCACCGCCGCGCGTGCCTCGGCGCCAAGCTCCGCCTCGTCCACCGCTGGCGTGGGAGACGTCGCAGCAGTCTGCCCGCCGGTCGTCAGCTCGGCGAGGTGCTCTTCGATGAAGTCGGTCGTGACGGTCCCGGCGAGGTGCTCGGGATGCAGCAACAGGCGGCGCAGAAAGGCACGGTTGGTCGGCAGGCCGAACGCGACGGTGCGGCCGAGCGCGGCATCCAGACGGCGGATCGCCTCCTCGCGGGTCGGCCCCCACGCGCTGAGCTTGGCCAGCAGCGAATCGTAGAACACTGGGACGGCGCTGCCGCTGCGCACGCCCGCGTCGATGCGGATGCCGGTGGCGCTCGGACGCCCGTTGCCGTTATCGCCGCTGGTGCCGTTATCGCCGTCGTCGCCAGGCGCACGCCAGCGGGCGAGCATGCCCGCCTGCGGCAGAAAGCCCGCGGCGGGGTCCTCGGCGAGCAACCGGGCCTCGATGGCGTGGCCGTCGAAGCGGATGTCCGCTTGCGCCAGCGGCAGCGGGCGCCCCTCGGCGACGAGGATCTGCCAGCGCACCAGGTCGAGCCCGGTCACCAACTCGGTGACCGGGTGCTCCACCTGCAGCCGCGTGTTGACTTCGAGAAAGTAGAACGCGTCGTCGTCCTCGTCGCTGGGAGCGGGAGCGTCAGTCGCGCCGCCACCGCTTGCGGCTGTCTGAGAGCCGCCGCTGCCGCTGCCGCCGTGGCCCACGACGAACTCGACGGTGCCCGCGCTGGTGTAGCCGAGCATCCGCCCCACCGTGAGCGCCGCCTCGGCGATGCGGGCGGCAAGTGCGGGGGCCAGCCGCGCGGGGGGCGTCTCCTCGATCACCTTCTGATGGCGCCGCTGCAGCGTACACTCGCGCAGGCCCAATTGCACCAGGTGGCCGTGCGTGTCGCCGAAGAGCTGCACCTCGATGTGGCGCGGCGCGGTGACCAGCCGCTCCAACAGCAGCGTGTCGTCGCCAAACGCGGCCAGCGCCTCCCGCCGCGCGGCGGCCAGCGCCTCCGGCAGGTCCGCCGCCCGCCGAACCGTGCGCATGCCCTTGCCGCCGCCACCCGCCGAGGCTTTCACGAGCAGCGGATAGCCGATGGCCTCCGCCGCCGCCTGCACGCTCGCGTCGTCCTGCGCCGCGTCGTCGTAGCCCGGCACCACCGGTACGCCCGCCGCCGCGACCAGACGCCGCGCCTCGCGTTTGCTGCCCATCGCCGCGATCACCTCCGGCGTGGGACCCAGAAACCGGAGCCCCGCGTCGGCGCAGGCGCGCGCGAACGCCGCCGACTCAGCGAGAAAGCCGTAGCCCGGATGCACCGCGTCCACGCCGCCGCGCCGGGCGGCCGCGATGAGCGCCGGCGTGTTGAGATAGGAGGCGGCCGCTGGACCCGGCCCGATGCGCACAGCCTCGTCGGCCTCGGCCACATGGCGCGCGTCGGCGTCGGCGTCGGAGAAGACCGCGACGGTGCGGATGCCCATCTGGCGGCAGGTGCGCATGATCCGGCAGGCGATCTCGCCGCGGTTCGCGACCAGCACCGCGCGAATCAGGCGCGGCGACGTCGGCGGCGCGGTCTGGAGCATCTTCGCCTCAGACGGGAGAGATGCCTCGCCAGCCTCCTCCGCTGTGGCAGACGACGCAGCGGGTGCACGAGGAGGGTGGCCGTGGGCAGACGACGGCGTCGTGCTCATGGTGTGCTCATTCGCTGGGCATCCAGGGCGCCGACCGCCGCTGCAGGAACGCCGCGATGCCCTCCGCGGCCTCGCTGCCACCACGCAGGCGTTCGAGCACGTCCACGCGGGTCGCCAGTGTGTCAGGTATCGGCGCGAGCTCGGCCAGCAGCGCCTTGCACGCGCGCAGCGCCTGCGGACCCGCGCGGAGCACATCGGTGACCACCGCCTCGACGCGTGCGTCCAGCTCGTTGTCGGGGGCATGCTCGTTGACGAGCCCCATCCGCATCGCGGCCTCGCCGCCGAAGCGAGTGCCGGTCAGCATCAGGTGGCGCGCGCACGCGAGGCCCACGCGCTGGATCACGTACGGCGCGACGAGGGCGGGCACCAGTCCGAGCCGCACTTCGGGCAGTCCGAAGACGGCGCTGTAGCCCGCCACGCCGATATCGACCGCCGCCACCAGCCCCACGCCGCCGCCCATCGCCGCCCCCTGGATGCGCGCGACGACCACCTGGGGCGCCGTCTGGATCGCCCGCAACAGCGTGTCGAGCCGCGCCAACGCGGCGCGTCGCTCGCTCTGCTCCGTCTCCTCCTCGGCCGTGCGCGCCGCACCCGTGTGACCGTCGGCGCCGCCGTCAACACTTGCCGCAGCCGCGGAGGCCGCGCTGCCTGGCGCGCTGCCGCGATTGGGGCGCATGTCATTCCGCAGGTCACCGCCCGAGCAGAAGACGGGACCGAGTGCCCGCAGCACCACCACCCGCACCTCGGCGTGCGCGGGATCGTCGCGCAGCAGCTCAAAGCAGCGCAGCAGCTCGTCCACCATCTGGCCGCTCAACGCATTGCGCGTCTCCGGCCGGTTGAGGGTAATCGTGGCGACCGGCCCGTTGACGACGTTCAGAATTGTCTCGAACGCTTCCACCCTGCTACTTCACCGTGCTTTCTCGCGGCCATGCCCCTGCGCGTCGCGACAGCGGCGCCGGCGGTGTGCCCGTCCGCGCCTGCCGCCGCCGCCGTGCCTCACGAGGCCTCACTCGTTCGTGTCTGCCGTCCGCGCCAGCGGGTGATGCGGCGCCGCCGCCTGCGCCGCCTCCAGCGGAAGTGGCAGATACAGCACCGCACCCGCGAGGGACTTGCCAAGGCTGTCAAGGCGCGTCGAGCGTGTCGCTCCGCCGTCGAGCGCGTCATGCAGCACGAAGTTCAGCGCCTCCAGCGTGTCCAGCTCGTAGCGCTCGACCGCGCCGCGCACCAGCGGTCCCAGATGCGCTCGCACGCAGTCGGCCGTCACCCGCGCCTTGATCTCGGCGTAGGCCGCTGGCGAGCGGGCAATCACGCTCACGTTCGCGATGCCGCCCTTGTCCCCCGCGCGGCCATACGCGAGATCGTAGAGCCGTCGCACCGCCGTCGCGTGCGGCTGCTGCGGCTGCCGCGCGCTCGTCGTCGTCGTCGTCTCCATCCGCGCTCCTCGTGCCTCCGCAGCGGCACGGCTGTGCTCCCGTTCGGGGAGCCATCCGTGTGCTGTCCACTGTATGAAGAACAGTAGCACACGTGTCACGCAACGCAAAGTCGCCGACGCGCAGTGTGCCGCCATGTCGGCATAACTCATGTCGCCCGGGCAGCGCAGGCTTTCGCCTGCCACGCGTCGCTGTGACAAGTGCGCGCTCTGGCGGACGCGTGGACGTTGAGAAGCGCGTGCGCGCTCTGGCGGACGCGTGGACTAGGTTGACCAGACAGAGCGTGAGTCGCGCGCACGCTCCCCGCTGGGAAAGAACGTTGTAACCTCTCATTCGTATACTAAGTGGAGAAATGGGGAGCATCAGGACGAGCAGCGCTCTCTCCAGCAACAGTGGTCGCGCGGGCGGCGGCAAGGACGGCGCGCCGGCGCGGGTTTCACGAAGGGACGAGAACACACATGGCACGCGAGCAGGCGACATTTGGAGCGGGTTGTTTTTGGGGGGTCGAGGCGGCGTACCGTCAGATTCCGGGCGTGCTGGCGACGACGGTCGGCTATGCGGGTGGACGCACGGAAAATCCAACGTATCGCGACGTCTGCTCGCATACCACGGGACATGCCGAGGTCGTGCAGGTCGACTACGATCCGGATCGCGTCTCGTACGACGAGCTGCTGCAGGTATTCTGGGAGAACCACGACCCGACGCAGCTCAACCGCCAGGGACCCGACATCGGCGACCAGTATCGCTCGGTGATCTTCTTCCACTCGCCTGAGCAGGAGGCCGCCGCCCGCGCCTCACTCGCCGGGCTGGAGGAGGCCAAGGCCTATCGGCGCCCGATCGTCACACAGATCGTGCCCGCCGAGACGTTCTACCCCGCCGAGGACTATCACCAGCAGTATCTGGAGAAGCGCGGCCTCTCCACCTGCCGTATTGGCTAACATTGGCGAGCATCGGCTAGCGGTGGCGACGAGACGCCAGCGGACGCACACAGCGGACGCACACCGAGGATAGTAGTGGCTGTCGAGCGAGGACGCCCGTGCGGGCACACGCGCTCCGACAGCCGGGAGCCGGACGGCCACAGCGCTGTCCGGCTCCTTCCGTTTTCTGGTGTAGAATGCGAGCGCAGAATAGCAGACAGAGAATAGCAGACAGAGAATAGCAGACAGAGAATAGCAGACAGCTGCAGCACGACGGTCTCGCCCGCTGTGGGCGGGAGCCGCCCGCCGACAGAAAGGACACCATGCCGACACTCGAAGATGCCATTGGGCTCGCGCTGGAGCGCCACCGTGGCCAGCGCGACAAGGTGGGGCAGCCCTACGTGCTGCACCTGCTGCGGGCGATGCTGCGCGTCGAGACGGAGGAGGAGCGCATCGTTGCCGTGCTCCACGATATCGTCGAAGATACGCCGACGACCTTCGACGAGCTGCGCGCGCTCGGCTATCCCGCGCCAATCCTCGCCGCCATCGACGCCGTGACCCGCCGCCCGGACGAGACGTACGCGGCGTTCATCCAGCGGGCGGGTGCGCATCCCCTCGGGCGCCGCGTCAAGCTCGCCGACCTCGCAGACAACATGGATCTGCACCGTCTCCCCGCCGTCACGGCCAAGGACGCCGAACGTCTCACCCGCTATCTCCAGTCGTGGCGCCTGTTGCGGCAGATGGAGCGCGACGAGCGCGCAGGCGACGAGCGCGCAGGCGACGAGCGCGCAGGCGACGAGCGCGCAGACTGAGGACAACACCGCACACACGCGGCTGACGCGCCCCCGCCCCCACTGTGCTGCCGCTGTCGCGCCGCCCCCCGCAGTGCCGCAGGCCCCAGTGCCGCAGGCCCCAATTTCCAGCGCCAGGTCAGCCGCCGCGCCTCACCGCTGGGAGCCGTCGGCGGACCGCAGCGCCGGGAAGCGAAGGCGTGCGGTCGTCCCCTGCCCCGGCGTGCTCTCGTAGGTCAGGCTGCCGCCGAGCAGGCTCGCAATCCGCCGCGCGATGGCGATGCCCAGGCCCGCCCCGCCGGCCGCGTGCGAGCGGGCGGCATCCGGGCGGTAGAAGCGCTCGCCCAGGTGCGGCAGATGTTCCGGCGCGATGCCCATGCCCGTATCACGTACGACCAGCGCGAGCGTCCCCGGCGCGGACGGCGTGCTGGTCGCAGCATGGGCCGCCGGTTTCGGTTTCGCCAGCGTCGTCGTCGTCAGCACACGTCCAGGCGCTCGCTCCACCGCGACGGTGACCGAGCCGCCCACGGTGTTGTAGGCAATGGCGTTGTCCACCAGAATCAGCGCCGCCTGTTCCAGCAGGTCCGTGTCGCCCGCGACGAGCGCGCCGGGGGGCGCCGCGCTGGTGACCGTGATGCCGCGCTGCTCGGCCAGCATCCGCACCCGCCGCACAACTCCGGTGGCGATGTCCGCCAGGTCCACGACCTCCCGCTCGGGATGCCGCAGGGTGCTGTGCGCGTCGAGCCGGGCGAGGGTCAGCAGGTTCGTCGCCAGCGTCGCGATGTGCTGCGTCTCGGCGGCGATATCCTCGAGGAGCGCCGCGTCGTCGGGATCGAGGCGCGAGCGGCCGCGCAGTAGCACATCGGCGTCGGCGCGCAGCAGCGTGAGGGGCGTGCGCAGCTCGTGCGAGACGTCCGCGATGAAGCTCTGTTGGCGCGCGTAAGCCAGCCGCGCTGGAGCCAGCGCGCGTCCGGCGAGGAAGAAGCCGCCCGCCGCCGAGACCACCAGCACGAACGCGTCCACGCCGAGCAGAATGAAGCCCAGCGTGTCGAGCGCGCGCAGCTCCCCGCCGATGGGCAGCCCCACCTGCACGACGCCCAGCAGCTGCCCGGTCAAGTCGTCACGCACCACCCACGCGCCACGGAGCACGGTGCGGCTGTTGCCCCCGGTCTCGATCTGGTCCATGCTCGTCGCGGTGCTGTCCAGCGTGGGCGGCTTCCCGCTGCCCGTCCCGTTGCCCGTCCCGCCGTGACTGCCGTAACTGCCGTAACTGCTGCCGCTGCTGCCGCTGCTGCCGCTGCCGCCGCTGCTGCCGCTCGTACGAACGGGCGTGATACTCGCCAGCGCCTGCCGGACCAGGGCGTTGGCCGTGAAGGCGGGCAGCGTCGCCGCGTCGCGACTGACAGCCACCAGCCGTCCGTGTGGATCATAGCAGGCGATCAGCATGCCGAACTGGTCACGTGACGGCGCGACCACCGCGGGCACGGGACACGACGACCCACCAGTGCCGCTCCAGCGGGTCGCCAGGCGCGCGCCCGCCTGGCGCAGCGTCGTCTGAGCGGGCGCGAGCACGGTCTGCTGCATGGCCGTGTAGATGATGCCGCTTGCGAGCAGCAGCGTGGCCGCGAGCACCGCCGTGTAGAGCAGCGTCAGGCGGCGGCGGATGCGCTGGTAGAGCGCCGAGGCCGGGTCGAGCGGTTCGCGCGGCGCCCGGAACGCTGCCACAGCGCCCGCGCGCGCGCTGCGCAGGTGCTCCCATAGGCGGGACGATGAATGCGTGTCGGGAAATGGTGGCGCCGTCGTCATGGGGATATTCGGTAGCCGACACCGCGCATGGTGCGGATGAGTGGGTGCGGGAAGCCGCGGTCGATCTTCTCACGCAGATAGTGGATGTAGATATCGACCACGTTGGAGAGGTTCTCGCTGTCGTAGCGCCAGACGTGCTCCAGAATCTGCGCGCGGGTGAGCACCTGATCGGGATGGCGCATCAGAAACTCGAGCAGGGCGAACTCTTTGGCGGTGAGCTCGATGATGCGGCCGTTGCGCATGGCTTCGCGGCGCGGGATGTCGAGCGTGAGATCGCCGACGCGGAGCTGTGTGAGCTCGGTCGGCGCACGTCCCCGCCGCAGCAGCGCGGCCACCCGCGCCAGCAACTCCTCCATCGCGAACGGCTTGACCAGGTAGTCGTCCGCGCCCAGCCGCAGCCCGGCCACCCGGTCTTCCAGCGCGCCGCGCGCGGTCAGCATGAGGATGGCGGTGGGCACTTTCGCCGCGCGCAGCTCGCGGCAGACCTCCAGCCCGTCCCGCCCGGGCAGCATCAGGTCGAGAATCAGCAGGTCGTAGGTGCCGCCCGCGGCGAGGTGCAGCCCGCTGTCGCCGTCGAACGCGACATCCACGACGTGCCGCTCCTCCGTCAGCACCCGCTGGATGAGGCGGGCAAGGCGTTGTTCGTCCTCGACGACCAGGATGTGCATGGCGCGCTCACTTGCTCTTGCTCGGACTGGCTCTTGCTCGGACTGGCTCTTGCTCGGACTGGCTGCTCCAGGAGGTGACGGTCGGCCGTCGGCCGGTGTCGCCGGTGTCGCTTGGTGCTGGTACTGGTGCTGGTGCTGGCACTCCTCGCGCCAGACAGCGCCAGACAGCGCCAGACAGCGCCAGACA
>CAYRVF010000024.1:0-9823 GCA_964427535.1 uncultured Ktedonobacterales bacterium | reverse complement strand
GTGCTGGCACTCCTCGCGCCAGACAGCGCCAGACAGCGCCAGACAGCGCCAGACACGGACGCCCGAGGTATACCGCGCGGAGATTGGAAGCGGATTGGAAAGCGCGCGGCGAACCGCGCGGCTAGCGCCCGTCGCGGCCGAACCGCTGCCGCAGCGGCACGTCCGCGACGCGTGCGACCACGCCGCCCCGGCTGCGTCGCCGCACCTCGACGCTCGTCTGGTGGCGGTCAATCCAGATGCCGTCCAGCTCCACCCCCTCCACGCCGTCGGGCAGGAAAGGACTGCAGCGCAGGCCGCGGTGGCCCACGTCCAGGCCGGCCATCGCGCTGAGCATCAGCAGCACCGCGCCCGAGGCCCACGCCTGCGGCCGGTTGGCCGTGGGGTACTCGACCGGGAACGCCGCCTCGCGCGCGCTGTAGCCAGCCAGCAGCTCGGGGAGTCGGTAATCGGGATAAAAGCTGAGGGTAGTGAGCAGCCCGCTCGCGACCTTGGCGGCTTCCGCGACGAAGCCGTAGCGCGCCAGCCCCGCCACGATCAGGCTGTTGTCGTGCGGCCAGACCGAGCCGCAATGGTACGAGATCGGGTTGTAGCCGCCCTCGCTCGCCCCCATCGTGCGGATCCCCCAGCCGCTGAAGAGCTCCGGCGAGACCAGCCGCCGGGCGATCTGCCGCGCCTTCTCGGCGTCCGCGATGCCCGTCCAGAGCAGGTGGCCGGGGTTCGAGGTCAGCCCGGTGACGGGCCGCTTTGCGCCGTCGAGGGCGAGCGCGTAGTAGTGGCGGTCGGGCAGCCAGAAGTCGCGCTCGAAGCGCTCTTTGAGCGCCACGGCCTGCGCGCGCAGGCGCACCGACCGCTCACGCTCGCCGAGCGCCTCGAACACCTCACTCATGCCCAGCCACGCGGCGTAGACGTAGCCCTGCGCCTCGCAGAGCGCGATCGGCGGCTCGGCGACGCGGCCGTCACGGAAGCGAATGGCATCCCACGAGTCCTTCCAGCCCTGGTTGTCGAGGCCGCGCGTGTGTTCGAGGATGTACTCCAGGTAGCCGTCGCCGTCGCGGTCGCCGTAGCGCTCGATCCACGAGAGCGCGTCGAGCGCGTGCGCGCGCAGGCTCCGCACAAAATCGAGGTCGCCCGTGGCGCGGTAGACCGCCGCGAGCAGCACCAGGAAGAGCGGTGTCGCGTCGATCGAGCCGTAGTACGGGAAGGGCAGCACACCGCCGCGTATCGCCAGCTCGCCGTAGCGGTATTCGTGCAGGATCTTGCCCGGCTCCTCGGCGCGCAGCGGGTCCACGCGCGTGCCCTGCAGCCGCGCGAGCGCGCGCAGGACCCCCTTGGCGGTCTCGGGCAGGAACGGCAGCGCCTGATACGCCGCGATCAGCGAGTCGCGGCCGAAGAGCGCCATGAACCACGGGATCCCCGCCGCCAGCGTGTACTCGCCCGCGCCCAGCTCCTCGCCCTTGATACGCAGCGCCACGAAGTCGTTCATGCTCTGCTCGTAGGCCCGCGAGAGCACGTACGAGTCCGTGTCGAGGGCCGGTGCGGCCGCCAGCATCGCGCGCGCGGTGGCCTCACGGCGTGCCCGGCGGGCGCGGAGCGTCGCGGGGAGCAAACCACCCAGCGCGCTGGAAATTCGCGCGCCGGCTGCCGGCGACGGTTCGCTCTCGTCGTCGGGCGGCTGCTCGTCGGCAGCCGATGGCGACGGTGACGGCGCGGGCACCTGGACCACCGGCAGTGAGACGCTGCTGCCCTCGCTATGCGGCCGCACCACGACGCTCAGGCGCCACTCTTCGTGCGCGGCGAGACTCAGCGCGAAGGTACATGACCGCTTGCCCAGCGTGGTCGGCGGCGCCGAGAAGGCGATGCGCGCCACGTGCAGCAGGCCCTCGCGCTCGCACGAGAAGACGAGGCTTTGCCGGTCGCTGGGGGCCATCCAGGACACCTCGGCGGCACGCTCCTGGGGCGCATGCTGCCCCTCGACGGCGCGCTTGACCTCGAAGATGCTGGCGAAATCGGCGGCGAAGACGAACTCCAGGGTGAGCATCGCGGTGGCGCCGGAGTGATTGGCGAGCAGAAGGTCCTCGCGCAGGCCACGGCTGAGGTGACGCTCGCGGGTGAGCGTGAGCTGGCCGCGGTCTACGCCGGGCAGCGCGGGATTGGTCAGAAAGTGCTTGGCGGCGTCGTAGCCAGTGGACCGTGCGGAGAGCAGCAGCGGATGCTGCCCGTCGAGGGTCAGTTGGTAGCAACTGAGGAAGCGCGCGTCGTCGCTGTAGAAGCCCAGCTCCTCGCCTTCGGGGATGTCGCCCAGCTCATCGGTAATGAGAAACGTGGCGTCTTCGTTAATCGTGATGTACATCGGCCAGCCCCTCCCCCGCACGCATCGCGGAGCAGCCCCCGCACTGGTGGGCGCCCACACGTGTCGTCGTCGCCCTCACGCCGTGTCCACGACAGGCATTCCCGGCAGCGGATGGTGTGTGCCACCTGTCATGGCGTGTCATGTCATGTCATGCCATGTGTTGGCGTGAGCCTGTTCCGCCGCAGAGAGCGTACCAAAAAATGGGCGGGCGGGCGGGCGGGTTCTGTCCTTTCCGCCCGCCTGCCCACGAGAGGGCCACGTGCTTTGACGTTTTATACGGTATACGATACGCTAGGCGTACGGGTTCACCCTGCGACAGGCGCATCCCGCCCGGTGCGCGGCGGACGCGTGGCAGGCGAAGGAGATCAGCCCGATGGGTGAGTCGAGCGAGCGCAACACTGCTGGAGAGGATGTCGCCGTCGAGACGCCGCTCCCCAATCCCTCGCACGGCGACGATGATGGTAGCGCCCAGACGCGTCCCTCCGCTCCGCCGGTGCTGTCTCCGGCGCACGGTCAGGCGCACGGTGGGCAGCGTGCTGGCATCGCCGCATCGACGAGCGGGCCGTCCCACACGTCTCCACCGGCCGGCGCACTTTCCGCCGTCGCCAGCGTGGCCGCTGGCGTTGCGCTGCCCCCTGAGCCCCCTGAGCCTGCTGCACCCGTCACGCGGCGTGCGGTGCCACCCCCACAGCTCCGCGTCTGGCGGTTGCTTACCGGTCTGATCGTGCTCGTGCTGGCGTGGGCTGCGCTCACTGCCGCGTTCCTGCTGGCGCAGAATGTGTGGGCCTCCGCCTCGGCGCACCCGCATCCGCTGCCGCGCGTGCTGCTCTACGGCGTCGAAGTGCTCGCCGCGCTGTGGCTCGGCGTGGCTGGCGTCGCCTGTATCGTGACCGGCGCCTTCTGCCTGATGCTGGCGCTCACCCGGCGCGGCTGGTAGGTGACAGCGCGGTGCGCCCGCCCGCGCCTGCTCGCGGACCTGCCATCTGGTATCTGGTCGCTTATGCTGTGACAGGGGGCAGCGGCGGCAGGTCCGCCAGCGCACGGGCGCGCAGCATCAGCTCGCGTTCGGCGTCCCAGTCCGGCTGGCCGGGGGCGCGCTCAGGGTAGGGCGTCTCGAGCAGGCCGGTGGCGTGCGCGAGGGCGGGCGCGCGCAGGATGGCGGCGATGCTCTCGGGGGGGATCTGCCCCTCGCCGATACGCGCATGGATATCCCGGTGGCTGCCCAGCCCTTCGCGGGCGTCGTTGACATGCACGACCCGTACCTGGTCCAGCCCGAGCAGCGCGTCGGCCTCCGCCAGCACGCGCTCGGCCCCCGCCGGGCTGCCGAGATCGTAGCCCGCACCCCACAGATGCGCCGTGTCCAGGCAGAGCCCCATGCGGTCGCGCACGTCGGCGGGCAGGAGCGCCAGCAGCGCGGCCAGGTGCTCGAAGCGCGCGCCGACCTTGCCGCCGCCGCCGGTGTCGTTCTCCAGCAGCAGCAGTGGCATGCCCGTGGGCGCAATCTCGTCGTCCTCGCCGCTAGGTCCAACACCACCACCAGCGTCGAGGCCGTCGAACGTCTGGACGATGCCTGCCGCCAGCCGCGTGAGGCCCGCCTCCAGTCCCGCCGTGCCCGCGCTGCCGACGTGGAAGACGACGCCCTCCGCGCCGACCCGCGCCGCCCGGTCGAGCGTCGTGCGCAGCAGCGCCACCGATTTGGCGACGATCTCGTCGTTGGGCGAGGCCAGGTTGATGATGTAGGCCGCGTGGACGATCACCGGCCGCAGGTCTTCGGCGCGGGCCGCCGCGCGCAGCGCCGCATCTTCCTCGACGTTGAGCGCGGGCGGCTGCCATCCTCGTGGATTGGTCACGAAGATCTGGATCGCGTCACAGCCGATCTCCCGCGCCCGCCGCATCCCCTCCACACCCTTGGGCATGTGCCGTCCCAGTCGCATCGTCGTGCTCCCCCATCCGCTCTGCCGTAGTGTGCCACTCCGCGTGATCGTGTGTACGTCTGTCTCTATGGGTGGGTGCGCGCTAGGCCCCATCCGCTGGCGGCTGCTGTGGCGCCACCTCATCGGTGCCGACGGCGCTGCGAATCTGCTGGGCGGCCGCCTCGCGCCGCGCCTCCGCCAGCGCGACCTCGGGCACCTCGGGGGTTGGCAGCGAGTCCAGGCTGCCCAGGCCGAACTGTTGCAAGAATTCGGGCGTCGTGCCAAACAGCACCGGGCGCCCGACCGTCGCAGCGCGGCCCACCTCACTCACCAGCCCGTACTGCGCCAGGCTCGCCAGCGCGCGGTCGCTGTTCACGCCGCGGATGAACTCGATCTGTGAGCGCGTGATCGGCTGCCGGTAGGCGACGACAGCCAGCGTCTCGAGTGCGGCGGTGGTCAGCTTCACTTGGGTCGGCAGGCCCAGGAGCGCGGCGACGAAGCGGGCGTTCTCGGGCGCGGAGACGAGCTGCACCGTGTCGGCCAGCCGCTGGACGCGGATGCCGCGGCCCTCGCGGTCGCAGAGGTCGGCCAGCCGCACGACCGCCCCCCGTAGGCGTGTCTCGTCGACGACGAGCAACCGGCGCAGTTCGGCAATCTCCAGCGGGCGTCCGGCGACGAAGAGCAGGCTTTCGAGCACGGCGCAGAGGTGCTCATCCGAGAGCAGCGTCGCAGGCACGGGCTGCGCGACCTCCGGCGCTGTCGGCACTGGTGACACGGAGGCGGTTGACCCGGCGGGCGGCGTCTCGGCGGATGGATCGTGTGCGCCGTCAGTGGTCCTGGGCGCGCGGGGTGAGCGTGGCATACTGCGGATTATAGCATGCCGGGTCACGCCTGCCTGGGTCACGCCTGCCTGGGTCACGCCTGCCGTGCTCGTCGGTGCGTCTTGGCGCGGAGGCGGGCTGCTACGTGCTCGCTCGCTGCTGTCCCGGTGACCGCCGTTACAGACGCGGTGCCCCCGCGTTGTAGACAGCAGAGTTGGCGTGCCCGTTCCCAGCACGACGTCCTCACCATGGGGGCGGGGCATGCTCAGGTGCGACGGAGGAGGAAGAGAGCCATGCCAACCCGCGACGATCACTACGCTCGGCGCCGAGGATACGGTACACGGATCTATAAAGACGACTACTTCGTGGTCAAGCACCTGCGCAGCTATATCGAGACTCGCACGGAGCGTCTGGTGACGCAGGGAACGCGCGTCGCGGATATCGGCTGTGGCGAACAACCCACGCGCGGACAAATCGAGCGCCTGGGCGCCCAGTACGTGGGCATCGACATCGTGCAAAATGGGAGCGGCACGGTGGACGTGCTGGCCCCCATCACCGAGATGCCCGTGCCCGACGGCGTCTTCGACGTGCTGCTCGTGACGGAAGTGCTCGAACACGTCTCCGACACGTACGGCGCGTTCCGCGAGCTGGCGCGGGTGCTGCGTCCTGGTGGCAGCATCATCATCACGGTGCCGTTCGCCTATCCGCTGCACGAGGAGCCGTGGGACTTCGTGCGCCTGACGCCCTACCAGATTCGCGAGTGCGCCAAGCTGAACGGCCTGGAGGTGACGGAACTCTTCACCTCGGGCAACGAACTGGAAGTCATCGCGACGGTGATCGACAATATGTGGCGGCGCGGCATCAAGGGCAAGGCCAACCCGCTGCAGCGCATCTTTCTCCCACTCTCGCGCCTCGTCGTGAATCCGCTCGTCGTGTTGGGCAACGCGCTCTTCGGCAAACGGCTGCCGCACAAGTATTATCTCAATACGCTGTGCGTGCTGACGAAGGCGGCCTGACCCCTGCCCTGTGGGCAGAACCGCTCCCCCTACCTCCTCCCCTTGAAGGGAGGTGCGGTAAGGCGAGCGGGGTGGCCTGACGAGCAGTGGAGTGGCCCCCCAGCGGCTGCGGGCGCGCGCCGGATGTCGTCCTGTAGGGGCGAGGCGTGCCTGGCCCGCCCACGTGCGAGTCTGCTCCACCGCTAGGTGCCGATGACGACGGCGGCCGCATGCGGCCGCCGCACACAGACGGGAAGGAGGCCCGCGCAACATGACTCCGCCATTTCGCCGCGTCGCCGTGCTGGGGCTGGGGCTGATCGGCGGCTCGCTCGCGCTGGCGGTGCGCCAGGCTGGGCTCGCTGGCGCGCTTGTCGGCTTCGACCGCTCCGCCGCGACGCGTGAGGCCGCCCGCGCGCGGGGCATCGTCGACGAAGCCTATGTCGAGCTGGCAGCGGCGGTCGCGCAGGCGGACCTCGTGGTGCTGGCCGTGCCGCCGCGCGCCGCGCTGGAGGTGCTGCCCACACTGGCGCCGCTGCTTGGCGCGGGCACACTCGTCACCGATGTGTGCAGCACGAAGGCCGAGATCGTGCGGGTAGCCGAGGCGGTGCTGCCCTCCACCGTGCGTTTCGTTGGCGGCCACCCGATGGCGGGGCGTGAGCAGTCCGGGATTGGCGCGGCAGACGGCATGCTTTTTCGGGGCGCCGTCTGGTGTCTCACACCGACTGTCGCGACCGACGAGGGTGCCCTCGCCGCGCTGCGCGCGCTGGTCACGGCGCTCGGCGCGCAGCCACTGGATCTTGATCCCGCGACGCATGATCGCCTCGTCGCGGGCGTGAGCCACCTGCCGCTCGTCGCCGCCGCCGCGCTGGTGCTCACACTCGCCCGCCAGCTCGACTGGCCCGATGCGGGCATGCTCGCGGCGGGCGGATTTCGCGATACTACGCGCGTCGCCTCGGGCGATCCACGGATGGCGGCGGATATCTGCCACACGAACCGCGACGCGCTGCTGGCCCGGCTCGACGCCTACCTGGCCACGCTCGCCGACCTGCGCGCACGCATCGCCGCGGGCGACGCCGTCGCGAACGGGGACGCCGCCGCGACGGATGCTGGGGACGGCGACCCGCTGGAGGCGGTCTTCCGCGAGGCACAGCAGGCGCGCGATACCTGGCAGCGGGCCGCGAGGGTGACTCGATTCTCCAATGCGCCCGACACGGCGCCGGAGACGCCTGATGCGCCTGCTACGCCTGATGCGCCCGCTACGGACGATACGCCGGACGCCAGCAGGTAACCTTTGTTGGCTAGCATTTCAGCGCCGACTTGCCGTGCTGACACCGCACAGATTACACTATCAGCACGTGCGCCTGGCGAGCGGCATTCACAGCTCGTTCGCTATATGGCGGACGGACGCTCAGATGGACGCACAGAGGAACCGGGCGCGCACCGGCATGGGAGGGGGAGCACTGTGGATGTCCGCAACGCGCGGGAACTGACCGAGATGTTCCAGCAGGTGGCTGCCGCCGCGCAGGCCGATCCCGAGACAGCCGCGCGGGTGCGCACGGCGCTGGCGGAGAGCGGGCTGCTCGATGTCTTCGGCGCGGGTGCGACGCTCGACGTGGTCGATCTGCTCGACGCGGGCGGCGAAGGGTCCTTGCGCTCCCGGCTGGCGGAGCTCTCGCTGGCCGATCTGCGCGCCGTGATCTCGGCACACGCCTACGATCCGGAGAAGACCACTACCCGCTGGCGCAGCACGCAGAAGCTGGTCGACTTTGTGGTGGAGCAGGCGCGCGCCCAGCTCGACGCCGAGCGCGCCGCCGCCGCCAGCCAGCCCAAGGCGCTCGCCGCCGCCTCGTGGATGCTCTAGGCGATCCTCGCACGTCCACAGGTGACGGCGACGTTGCACCAGCGCGAGGCGCGCGTCTACGATCACTCCGACGGCTTCCCTGACCCCTCCTGAGGAGCCAGACGCGACGCCTTCCGTGCGTGCTCATCCAGCGCCGTGCACAGCGCACGATATTCGGGTGTCTGTCGTACTCGTGCCGGATCGACGTGCGCGTCAGTGGTGTCGCTGACCGGCTCAAGGCGGCTGACGGCCAGACGCACGGTGCTCGCAAAGCTCCAGAGGTCGCAGCGCGCCGTACAGTGCAGTGGGCCGTCATCTGCGGGACGGCTGCCATGTCCACACCCCTCGGCGGCGCCGCGAAGTGTGATCGTGAGGGTGTCGTCGTCGTCGCGACGGAGCGTCCAGCGGTCCTCCGCCGGTTCGTAGGACCACGTACACCGTGCCTCGCCGCCGTAGTGGAGCACCCAGACGAGCGCATGCACCAACGCGAGCAGCGGATCAGTCGGCACGTACGAGGGGAACATGGTGTACGTCACGGCGCCATCGCCATTGCTCGCGCATGCCCATCCAGGTCCTATATAGGCAGAGGTGAAGCGGATGTGCGCGATGTCGTCGCGGTTCGGACGCATTGGCTGGTGCTCCTGTTCATCCTGCCTGTCTCGGTGATAGACAGGCTACCGCATGTGACAGTGGAGTGTCTCCCCGCTCTCGAGGCAGACCATCGCCGCACTCGCCGTCGTGGATGGCGAGCGAGAGGCATGTCTTATGCGGAGAATCACGAGCAGGCGTCGCGAGTGCGCGCGGGCGTGGGCGAAGTGGTGCGGAGGTGCCCCTTCCGGTGGGGTGCCCGCACCCGAGTGCGCGAGTCGGGCGCACACAAGTAGCGCGCGCGCCGTGCCCGGGCATTTGTGGATGCTGCCCGCACGCCCTATAATCCGTCAGGACGCCCGTTGCTCAGGCATGACGAACATGTCCAGGCACATACACGTACAGGTACATACACAAATGTGCACGTCTATCTACGCATAGACGCGTATCTGCAGGCAATTCCAGGCGCGTCGCGGTCCGCACCCGAGACGCAGAAACAACCCAGCGATCGTGTGCAGCCGATCCCCTGCTTGTGTATCGGTGCGTCTGTGTTTGTATGTGTGAGTCTGTATGTAGGTGAAGATGTAGGTAGACGCGCTGCTTGGGAAAGCTCCAGCGCTCTTTAGCCGCCGGCGCCTGCGGGGAGATACGCGAGATCCCAAGGATGGCAGGCCCCACACGGACGCCGAGACGCGTCGCGACGGCTCAGGAGGAGAGAGGACACGTGACGAGAATTCTGGATTCGATCGACCGACCCGCGCAACTCAAGGCGCTCTCCGCCGCTGAGCTCGACCAACTCGCGCACGAGATGCGCCAGGAGATCATCGAGACTGTTGCGCTGCGTGGCGGACACCTCGCGCCGAACCTGGGCACGGTCGAGCTGACGCTCGCGCTGCACCTGGCGTTCGAGACGCCCAAAGACCTGCTCGTCTGGGACATCGGTCACCAGGCGTATCCGCACAAGCTCGTGACGGGCCGCCGCGACCGCTTCCGCACCATCAAGCAGCTCGACGGCCTCTCGGGCTATCTGCGCCGCGACGAGAGCGAGTACGACACCTTCGGCGCGAGCCACGCCAGCACCTCGCTCTCCGCCGCCCTCGGCATGGCCGTCGCGCGTGACCTGCACGGCGAGCACTTCAATGTCGTCGCGATCATCGGCGACGGTGCGCTGACCGGAGGCATGGCCCTCGAAGCCATCAACAACGCGGGCGCGCTCCACAAGAAACTCATCATCGTCCTCAACGACAACGACAAGAGCATCTCCGAGAACGTCGGCGCGCTGCACGCCTACCTGAGCAACATCCGCTCGGACCGCA
>CAYRVF010000023.1:0-44652 GCA_964427535.1 uncultured Ktedonobacterales bacterium | reverse complement strand
AAAGTCGACTCCCACACACGCGAACGACCCACACGGAGCCTCGACGCCCGCGTAGACACGAGTATGGTTCGGGGGGGCACCGTTCAGAGCTGCGAGAGCGCGCGGTCTAACTCGGCGGGGGAGGTGAGGACAGGGAAGATGCTCTGCTGCGTCACCTCGCGCAGACGTTCGAGCGTCTCGGGAGTGGCTGGGGCATCGAGGGCGATGGTGAGCGAGCCGGACGCCCGTCCCACGACGACCGCCCTGAGCGCGCGAGCCAGATCCACCGGCAGCGCCCGCCTGAAGCTCGCCGAGAGACGCTGAGGAAGCGCGAGATACGGGATGCCGGGCACATCCACTGGCTCGTCGCGCATTTCAGCTTCCTGTCGCGCTTTCCTGCGGCGCGGCGTCGCATGGACCACGGAGAGAGTGGGCTCAGAGGCGGCCGACGAGCCATCACCGGCAGCTCGACGGGCGCGCTCACCCACCGAAGCTCCGTCGGTCTGACTGAACACCTGTCCTATCAGCAATGGGGCGGGCGCGGGAATCCGCAACGGCACACTGGAAGTCAGGCTTGCCTGTGACGTGGCGATAATTGGTAACGATACCGTGAGCGTGAGTCGCGATTTCGCCGCGCGCTGGAGCACCCCACGCACGATGTCGGTGTCGCGGGCATCGGTTGCCGCCAGAGCCTCGATGCCTGACTTCAACGTCGTCTGTCGCGTCTCGGCCGCGCAACCGGCCGCGCTCTCTGGCGCTATCACCTCACGCAGGCGGCGAAACACGACCGACGCGCCCTCACGAGTGGCGCCGCCCAGCAGCAACGCGATGCCGTAGCCTGGGTGGAGAATGACGTCATCAGACGCACGGATGTGTTCGCGAACTCGCTCGCCAAGCGGTATCAGCGAAACAGACTCGACGGGGTTATCCGGAGAGACGTCGCGTGTCTGCGCGGAGGAAGCGGTCTGCGGCAGGCGGAGCAGCACAAGCGCGCACCCATCACGCGACCACGCCATCTCGACGAGCATCTCCGTCAGGAGTCGGGTAAAAGCGGGGCGACCGTCTCGTCGCGAAGGCACCCGCGTCATGCTTCCGCTCCTTGGCGACGAGCTGTCGTACACGACTGAGTACACCCACGGGCGAACATGCCGCACCTAGCTCATCCGTACGAGTCGCCGTAGGCATAATTCAGCACAGGGCACATATACACGCGAGTATAGAGCGAGCAGCCGCGATTGGGTGTGCAGAAGGGCATGCAGATATGGTTATGAACACGGCTAGTCAGGTACAGAATGATGTACCTTGCACGGCACCGCTTCTGCGAGTGGCGCTCGCCGCGGCGCCCGAAAGGAGGAGGCGCCTGGGCCGCGCACATGGCAGTAACGCGTGGTGTGATGTGAGCATCTATGCGGGCCGTCTCATGTTCGCGGCTGGTAGCGACGCGATCTGCTGGAAGATCGTCAACCGCGCGTTGCTGTAATCGAGCAAGAACGAGCCGAACTGGCTCAGCACATCCGAGCCGAGCAGACCGCGCATACCGCTGCTCCGCTGTGCTTCTGGCACCTGCGCGCTCGCGAGAGTCGCGGCTGGCAGGCGAATTGAGCCGGCATTCCACGTATGCACGCGCACCGGCACCACCTGCTGAGTGCCGCCCACGCCCGAGACCTGCGAGGCACTTCCGTCGCGCGGCAGGCCTAGCACGCGCGAGAGGTCGCTATCGATCAGCGAGACGCTCGCTCCCGTATCGAGCGCGAACGGATACGGCCCCTGCCCGTCGATGGTGACGTCGATCAGCACCAGCGTGGCGCCGCTCAGATCGCGGGTGATCTTCAGCGGCGCCGAAATCCCCTTGCTCGACACGCTTACCTGTGGCTGCGCCTGCTGCACAAGCGAGATCCGGCACGCGCTAAACGAGAGCGCGACCAGCAGAAGCATGGCCAGCCCTAGCAGTCTATATCCACGTGCGCCAGGCATCCGCCGGTTCGCTTCCGTAGTAGCAATCATGTGGTTCCACTCCTTCCGCCCACATCCTCTCGGCACTCCGTCACATCTACGTGTCGCACCCTGACGGAGTTCAGCGGGAGGACTTCGGTGTCCGAGCGCGCCTTCACCGCCAGATTGGCAGCTACATAGGCAGGCAGAGCAATTTTGGAACCAGAGATGCACTCTCCGCGAGCGCTGGGCCGCGAAATGCGGTACCCCACGAGGGCGGCTGAACGTGGACGCGACGTGCCTGGCCCGAACTGCGCGGGCCGGCGTATGTCGGCTTGAGGCGTATGCGAGACGAGCCGGACAGTGTGGTGGCGCGGGGGTTAGCGAGTGTCTTCGACTCGCTGCGGCGGCGGCGGCTGGCGCGAGAGAATGAAGCGTGCGTACCATGTGGGCCAGTCACTATCAGGATGACCGAGCTGGCGTTCGTACTCGGCATGCGCCGCTTCGGCCTCACGCAAGAGCGTCGCGAGCTGTTCGGCGGTGACGTTGTGCAGGTCTAGAGAGTCCATGTGCTAGCTCCTCCCGTATGTGACGAGCATGGAGGCACAAGAGAGGCGATATACTGGGACGATGCGGGCAGTCTACCACGTTGCCGGGGCAGATGGCGTACCCATCCGCACGCTCCAAACAGCGGAGCGTCTGCCAGAAGAGAGAGTTTTCCTGACCATGATTACCAGTCCCGCTAACCAACATATCAGCGCTCTGCGGGCGCTGCAGCAGCCAAAGGGACGCGAGGCGGCAGGCGCGTTCTTGCTCGAAGGCCCCCATCTGCTCGACGCCGCCTTCGATGCCGATGTGCGCCCGCTGTCGCTCGTCTTCGATCCCGACACGCTCGGACGGACGCCCGCGGGCAGGCAACTGCTGGGGCGCATCGAGGAGGCCCGCGACAGCGGCATACCGGCCTACGAAGCGACCGCGCAGGCGTTGGAGCGCGCCGCCGATACACGCACGCCACAGGGCGTCGTCGCCGCCATCGCCCGCGAGGACGTCTCACCAGAGAAGGTGCGCGCGCGGCGTCGCGGCCGGGCGCGCCCGCTCATCGTCGTGCTCGACGCGCTCGCCGATCCTGGCAATGAGGGCACCATCCTGCGCGCCGCGCTCGCCGCCGACGTGGACGAGGTGTTGCTCGCTCCCGGCTCGGCTGATCCGTTCTCCCCCAAAGTCGTGCGCGCGGGCAGCGGGGCCCACTTCCACATTCCGATTCGCACGGGGCTGAGCTGGGACGAAATCGCCGAGCGGCTGCGGGGAGCGCCAGCGGTGCGCCAAGTGCTGCTGGCCGAGGCCGAGGCCCGCACGCCGTATGATGCCGTCGACATGACCCGACGAACGGCGATTATCATCGGCAACGAGGCGCATGGTCCCTCGACACAGGCTGCGCGGCTCGCCACGACACCCGTGCGCATCCCGATGTGGAACAAGGTCGAGTCGCTCAATGCAGCGGTGGCCGCGAGTGTGATACTCTTTGAAGCAGCACGGCAGCGACGCGCGAAAGAGGCCGAGAAGGAGCGATCCGACGCGGCGGATGAGCGCGACGACGGCTAGATCGAACAGATTCCACGCGGCTGACGGCATGACGTAGCCGCGCGGCAAATCAACCATCATAGACCCAGGCGACGACGGAGAGAGTAGGCGGCGAGCGGCGAACAGGGAGCGCGGGCCAGCGACTGAGAGCCCACGCGCGAGCGACCTGGCCGAAGTTCACTCCCAAGCCAGCGACTGAAGCCCGACGTATCGGGTGCGTAGGCCGCGCGGATGCCCACCGATAGCGGGGCGACGAGTGGAGCGTGCATGCCTTGATCGAGGGGTGCCCGCTCAAGTGGGGTGGTACCACGGAGTCGTACGGCAACTTCGTCCCTTGGGGATGATGGTGCCGTTTTTGTTTTTCCGAGCAGAACCTCACCCCCTCCCCCCTTCCCTTGAGGGAAAAGGCCGCTCTTCAAGAGGTGGGGCCGCTGGGGACGGTTCTCATGGAGCGAGGATAGCGAGGGCCCTACCCCGACCCCTCTCCCTGCAGGGAGAGGGGTCGGGGGGCGAAGGTGGTGCCCGAAGGCCACGACGACACTCCCCCTTCCCCTCGCGAGGGGAAGGGGGCTGGGGGGATGAGGCCCCTGGATACTCATAGAGGAGGTTTTTCGTATGGAGACCCAGCAGTCCGATCTGCGCGCACAGCTCGACGACATGCGCGAACGGGCGCTCGCCGAGCTGGAGTCCGCTGAGACGACGGGCGACCTTGAGGAGTGGCGCACCCGCTATCTCGGGCGCGAGCGCGGCGAGCTGACTGCCGTGCTCAAGGGACTCGGCAAGCTCCCGGGCGACCAGCGCAAAGCCATCGGGCAGGCGGCGAATACCGTCAAGCAAGAGCTGGAGCGCAAGCAGGAGGAGCGCGCACAGGCGCTGCGGTCGCTCGAACGGGCGTCCGCACTGGAGCGCGAGCGCATTGATGTGACGCTGCCGGGACGGACCATCCCGCGCGGCTACATTCATCCGATCACGCGCACCACACGCGACATCGTGCGCATCTTCCGTCAGATGGGCTTCCTCGTTGAGGAGGGGCCAGAGATCGAGTCGGACTACTATAACTTCCAGGCGCTCAATCTGCCGCCCGATCATCCAGCCCGCGACATGCAGGATACCTTCTGGATCACGCCAGGCGCGACGCTGCTGCGCACGCAGACCTCGCCCAATCAGATTCACATCATGGAGCAGACGCGGCCGCCCGTGCGCTCGATCGTGCCCGGCAAGGTCTATCGCAACGAGGATATCGACCCAAGCCACGCCGCCATGTTCTATCAGGTCGAGGGCATCCTCATCGACGAGACCTGCACGATGGCCGATCTGCGGGGCACGCTCGAGCGCTTCGCCCAGGAGATGTTCGGCGGCGACCGCAAGGTGCGCTTCCGCCCGAGCTACTTCCCGTTCACCGAGCCGAGCGCCGAGTTCGACGTGACGTGTCCCATCTGCAACGGCACTGGCTGCCGCACCTGCAAGTTCACCGGCTGGCTGGAGATGGGCGGTTGCGGCATGGTCGATCCACGCGTGCTGCGCGCGGTCAACTACGACCCGAACGTGTATCGCGGCTTCGCGTTCGGGTTGGGCATCGAGCGCATCGCCATGATCCGGTATGGCATCGACGATCTGCGCGCGTTCACTGAGAACGACCTGCGCTTCCTCCGGCAATTCGGCTAGAGAGCGCCGGAACCAGCAAATATATTGGAGAGACGATATATGCATCTTCGCATTGCGATGCTCGGCTGCGGCAACGTCGGGCAGGCACTGCTGCGGCTGCTCGACGCCAAGGCTGACCAGCTCCGCGAGCGCTACGACCTGACGGTGAGCATCACCGGCGCGCGCACGCGCACGGCAGGGGCGTGGATCGCGCCCGACGGCATCAGCCCGGCGGACGTGACGGCGAGCGGCTGGCCGAAGGGCGACGCGCCCAGTGGATCGCGGCCATTTGAGGGCGACGGCGTGACCTTTGCCGCGACCGCCCCCGCCGATATGGTGCTGGAGCTTTCGCCGCTCAATCCGGAGAATGGCCAGCCCGCGCTCGACTATGTGATGGCCGCGCTCAACGCCGGGCGGCACGTCGTCACGGCGAACAAGGGTCCGCTGGCGTTCGCGTATCCGCAGCTCCGCCAGCTTGCCAGGGAGCGCGGCGTCGGTCTGCGCTTCGAGTCCACGGTCATCGACGGCACGCCGATCTTCGACATGATCGAGGCGTCGTTGCCCGTCTCGGAGATTCGTGGATTCCGTGGCCTGCTCAACGGCACGACGAATTTCGTGCTGGGCCGCATGGCGCGCGGCGAATCGCTTGAGGACGCCGTGGCCGAGGCCCAGCGCATCGGCATCGCGGAGGCCGACCCCAGCAACGACCTCGACGGCTGGGACGCATCCGTCAAGGCGACGGTGCTCGCCAACGTGCTCATGGGCGCGCAGCTCCGGCCATCCAAAGTGCGTCGCGAGGGACTGGGCGCGGAGGCCATGAAGCGTGCGCAAGACGCCGTGCAGCCAGGCCAGACGCTCAAGCAAGTCGTCACCGCCGAGCGTGAGGGCGACGACGTGATCGCGCGGGTGCGTTTGCTCGCCCTGCCGCAGGATGACCTGCTCGCCCACGTCGCGGGCGCCGCGATCCTGTTACAGACCGACACGATGGGCGAGCTCACCATCGTCGAAGGTGAGGGCGGACCCGAGCAGCCCGCGTTCGGCGTGCTAGCCGACATCGTCAACATCGCGCGCGGCAACCTCACGCCGTTCCCGATTGTGGGCTGACCTAACCCCCTACCCCCTTCCCTCTAAGGGAAGGGGTCGTGAGGGGAAGCGGCAGTCTATTTGGCAGCAGCGGTCCCTGGCGCTCGGCGAGTGGCAGACAGAAGGCGAGGCACGAAGGAGGACGCAATGCCTGAGGAGAGCATTCTTCGGGGGCAACGCATCGAGCCGGTCAAGCTCGAGCGCGCCAAAGAGTTGCGACGCGAGATGACGCCAGAGGAGCGCATGCTATGGAGCGCGCTTCGCACCAATAGGTTGCGTGGATGGCACTTCCGTCGTCAGCAACCGGTGGCAGGCTTCATCCTCGACTTCTACTGCCACGCCGCCAAACTGTGTATCGAAGTCGACGGAGGCATCCACGACGAACGGCACGAGTACGATAGTGCACGCGACGCGGTACTGTCCGCACACGGCATCCGAGTGCTTCGCGTCTCAAACGAAGCTATACACCACAGTTTCGCTTCCGTCGTCGCCCAAGTAGAGGATTTATGTGCCCAACCCATCGCCAGTCACGATGAACGTCCGCTTGACGACCCCTTCCCTCGAGGGAAGGGGGTAGGGGGTTAGGTTCTGCCGCACGAAGAAAGAAAGAAGACAGCTATGCGTGTGCCATATACCTGGTTGAAAGAGTACGTGGACGTAGACCTCGATCCCGAGGAGCTCGCCCAGCGCTTGACGATGGCGGGCCTGGAGGTCGAGCGTGTCGAGTATCCCTGGCCGGGGGTCGTCACGGCGGAGATCGTCTGGTTGCAGCCCATTAAAGGCTCAGATCACTTGAACGCCACGCGCGTACGCACCAACACGGAAGAGTTCAGCGTCGTGTGTGGCGCCTCGAACATCAAGCTGCATGACAAGGTACCACTGGCGACGATCGGCACGAAGATCGGCGACATCACCATCCAGCCGAAGAAGGCGATGGGCGTGCTCTCCGAGGGCATGCTCTGCTCGCCGCGTGAGCTTGGCCTGAGCGATGACCATGCTGGCATCTTCATCCTGCCGCCCGAGACACCGCTCGGCGTACCGTTCGGCAAGCTCTTTGGCGAAGCGGTCATCGACCTCGACATCAAGGCGCACCGGGGCGACCTCTTCAGCGTCGTCGGCATCGCGCGCGAGGTCTCGGCTTTTACGGGCAGGCCACTACGCGAGCCAGAGATCACCGTGCGCGAGGAGCCGCCCCCAGCCGCCAAGCTGATGAAGCTGGAGGTGCGCGATCCCGATCTCTGCCCGCGCTACACGGCGCGCGTCGTGCGCGGCCTGCGCATTGGCCCATCGCCGATGTGGATGCAGGAGCGCCTGACCAATGCCGGTATGCGGCCCATCAACAACGTCGTGGATGTGACGAACTACGTCATGCTGGAGCTCGGGCAGCCGCTGCACGCCTTCGACTACGACAAGGTCGCGGACCACACGATCATCGTCAGGCGCGCGCACGAGGGAGAGCACCTGACCACCCTCGACGGTGTGGACCGCGCGCTCACGCCCGACATGCTGCTGATCACTGATCCGGCAGGTCCGGCCGTCATCGCGGGCATCTTCGGCGGGTCGCGGGTCGAGGTCGGCGACGAAACGACCAGCGTGATACTCGAAGCGGCGCACTTCGACCCGGCCAATATCCGTCGCACGTCCCAGGCGCTGGGCCTGCGCACGGAGTCGTCGGGCCGCTTCGAGAAGAACCCCGACGTCGAATTGACCGCGAAGGCCATCGACCGCGCCGCGCAGTTGATCGCCGAGCTCGCGGGCGGGACCGTCGCGAAGGGGCGTGTCGACTTCTATCCCACTCCCGTGCGGCCGCGCGAGCTCGTCTTCCACCTGGCTCAGGTCGAGTGGCTAACGGGCATGCGCGTGACGCTTGAGGAGGCGGTGCGGGCGCTGGAGGGGCTGGGCTTCGGTGTCACTGTCCAGTCGTCCGACGACCGCGACTCGGTGCTGCGCATCGTCATTCCGACGTGGCGCGGCGACATCGAGGAAAGCGCCGACATCGTCGAGGAAATCGCGCGCATCGTCGGGTACGACCGCATCCCCAGCACAATTCCGACGGGACCGCTGCCCAAGGCGCCCGAGCACTCGTGGTTCGACCGCGAAGAGCAAGTGCGCGACATCCTGCTCGGCGGCGGCTTGACCGAGATCATCACCTACACGCTCACCAGTCGCGCCGCGCTCGCCCAGCTCCTTGCCGGCACGTCGCTGGCCGACGAGACCGCGCTCTTCAGCCGCGTGCCTGTCGGCGTGGCGAGTGAGGCGCTGAACGCGGCGGCGACGCCTCCGACGAGCGGGCAGGACCGGGCGCAGCGGGCCGCGCTAGCCGAGCGGCTGCCCGCCATCGCGCTCTACAACCCGATGAGCAGCGAGATGGCCGTGCTGCGTCCGACGCTACTCGGTGGACTGCTGGAGACCGCGAGCGAGAACGCCAAACACGAGAGCGCGGGCCTCTGGTTCTTCGAGCTTGGCAGGCGTTATCTCCCCACGCCGGAGCTGGCGGCGGGCACAGGGGATGCCGACGAGCGACGAACGGTTGGGGCCGTGATCACTGGCCCCGCGGCGCAGACCTGGGAAGCGCCCGAGCGCGACGCCGATTTCTTCGACATGAAGGGCGTAGCTGAGCTGCTGCTCAATGCCCTGCACGTGCCACAGGCGCGTTACATGCCGGTGCGGCATCCAGTCCTGCATCCGGGTCGGGCGGCGCAGGTGGCAGTGCGCGCGAGCGACGACGCCGAGTGGACGCGGCTCGGCATTCTCGGCGAAGTTCACCCCGAGGTCGCCGAGCGCTACGATCTGCCCCACCGCGCCTACGCGCTGGAGCTCGATCTGGAGACACTCTTCACCATCGCGCCAGAACGCCTCGCGCATATGGCCGTCCCGCGCTATCCGGCGGCGCAGCGCGATCTCGCGGTGATCGTCCCGGAGGGCGTGGCGGCGGCGGATGTCGAGCGGGCCATCCGCGAGGCCGGAGGTCCCCTGACGCGTGGGGTTCGCTTGTTCGACGTGTATACTGGTGAGGGTATTCCCGAGGACGCGAAGAGCCTGGCGTATGCGCTCACCTACCAGTCACCCGAGCGAACGCTGACAGACGCGGAGGTCGAGCGCGTCCACGCGGCGATCCTCAGCGAACTGGAGAAGCGTTTCGGCGCGCGTCTGCGCTGACCAGCCCCACGAACGCACGTCCGCACAGCCGCGACACAAACGGCGCGCGCTGTGCGGACGTGTTCGCAACGGGACGCGAGCGCATCCAGCGAGAGCGGACGCCACGTGGAGCGCGAGGATGTCGCTCTCGCTGGCACAACGTCTGCGCGAACACGAAGGACGGTCGTCGATGAAGGAGGAGGGGGAGATGCAGCGACAGCGAGCGTATGCTGGCGACGAGCGGACACGGCGGGCGCTGCCAGAACTGACGGGCAAGCGGGTCGTCACCATCGGGGGCGGCACCGGGCCATTCGCAGTACTCTCCAGCCTCAAGCATTATCCCTGCTCGATCACAGCCATCTGCACCATGTCTGATAGTGGCGGCAGCTCGCGCCGCCTGATGGACGAGTTCGGCCAGCTCCCTCTCGGCGACTTGCGTCAGGCGCTGGTCGCCCTCTCGCGCAAGGGCGCGCTGTGGCGCGATGTCTTCAACTATCGCTTCCGCAAGGGCATGCCCAAGGGAGGCTCTACGAAACTGGCGGACGACCCGAACGCCTCGGCCTCACGCGCACAAAAGGTCGCCGAGGCGGCGGGCGTCAGCGGACACAGCCTGGGCAACCTCATCATCTCCGCCCTGACGGACATCGACGAGGGCAACCTGCTGTGGGCCATCGAGGACGCGCAGGAGCTGCTCGATACGGCAGGCAACGTGCTACCGGTAACGCTCTCGCACTCCACACTCTGCGCCGAGTTGGAGAACGGCGAGACGATCTGCGGTGAGACCGACATCGACACACGTGGCGAGCACGACCTCGGCCCGCTCTCGCCCATCAAGCGCGTGTATCTCAACGCCGAGACGCCGCCATGCAAAGAGGCCATCCGGGCCATCCGGCGCGCGGACGTGATCGTGCTCGGCCCCGGCGACCTCTACACCAGCATTCTGCCGAACCTGCTCGTCACTGGCGTGGCGGAGGCCATTCGCGCGTCTGAGGCGCAGTCGATTTACATATGCAACCTGATGACGAAACACGGCGAGACTGACGGATTCCGCGCCTCGAACTTCATCCGCGAGATCCACCAGTATCTCGGCGATCGGGTGGACCGAGTCATTTTGCACGACGGGTCGTTCCCCGAGCACCTGCTCGGCATCTACGCCGCCAAAGAACAACATCCCGTGCAGGCGGATATCGAGGAGGTCCAAAGCCTCGTCCCGGATGTGGTCGTCGACCAGTTCCTCGCCTTCAACCAGGACCACCTCGTCCGCCACGACGCCGACCGGCTCGTGCGCGGCATCTTCGCCCCTCCGACCGCCGTCTCCGCGTACGACTAGCCATGGCTAGGGTGCGGCCCCCTCTTCCAGACTCTCCCCCATCTGGCGGTGGGAGAGAGGGGCCAGACACACATGCTCCGCGGCGCGAAGCGCACGCGATTTCCCCCTCTCTCGGCGTCAGCCAGGGGAGGGGGTCAGTGGGTGGGGGCTACGCCTGCTCTTCGTCGATCGTGTTAGCGATGCGGTTGATCTCGTCCAGCGTCTGGCCGCGGGCGCGGGCGATGCGCTCGAACCGCTTCTGGAACTGCGTGGTCGCGTACTGGACGACCTCATCTTGGGCAATGCCGAACGGCGACTCGGGCACTTCCTCATAGCCCTCGTTGACCAGCCCAATCGCGTACGGGAGCAGCTCGTTCATGCGCTGCTCGAAGGCGTCCCAGACGGAGTCGCCATGCTCGGCCATCAGGCGCGAGAGCAGATACACGGCGAAAGCGATGTGCCGCGACTCGTCACGCTTGAGGTTGGCGACGAACTGCTGCATGCCGGGCATAATGTTGTTCTCGTTGAGCGAGCGGTAGTAGTTGTAGTAGCCCGTCTCGGCCAGCACGCCCTCGACGATCATGTTGTACGTCACGGAGGCGCGCACCTGGGCCTCTGGCGAGGGATCGGTCAGCAACCGGTTCATCGCGGACGGCAGCTCGTCATAGAAGATCTTGCGGTAGTTCTCCCCGTGGAAGCGGCTCAAGTCACTGTGGTCGCCGGCGACGACGTCGAAGAAGCGGCGGAAGCCCTCGGTGTGCTTTGCCTCCTCCCAGAGGAACGCTGTGAGGAACATCTCCTCTTCGATGCGCCCTTCCTTCGCGATCACCATGATGAGCGGCAGCAGATCGAGCGTGACGGATTCTTCTCCGGCCAGAAACAGGCTGGAGAGCCTTGTCAGCGCGTCACGCCGCGCCTCCGTCAGCGCCTGCCAGTCCACGATATCCTGCGAGAAGTCGATATCCAGTGGATTCCAGACGCCGAGCCGCTTGGCCTTCTGCCAGAGACGCATCGGGGGGAGATCCTGCCGCAGCCCCTGCGTGCTCGTCGTCGAGAAAACGCGTGCTTCGGTGCTCGTGCTCATCAGTGGCTCCTTGTGCTCCTCGCTCGCTCGCTCTCGTCGCGGCTGCCGACTCTGGCGGAAGTCTACCATAGGCAGCTCGCACGGCACCCTGTTGCCAGCGGACAACATCGCGACATCCCCGCCCAAGGTGGCGGGCTTCATCGCCTGAGGACTCCAGACGCGCGGCATACCCGATCATACGCATATGCGCCCACGGCACGCCCACTTGTCTCAGGACCCATGCTCCGTTATTCGCCGCACAGTTGCGCGTCCAGGTACAATGGTTGAGAATGCGAGCACACGGTGAGGCCCATCCATGCGGGCAACTCGAACCGTACGTGGCAGCGCGAGCAGCAACGCGACACAGACCGGGAGAGCGGCAGCGTGAGAACAGCGGAATTACAGCAGCTAGAGCGGAGTGAGGTCGAGTCGCTGGCACGCATGACGGTGACGCTCTCCTGCGCCCAAGAGATCTTCTTCGAGACGGAGTATGGCCGCCACCGGAGACGTCCCACGACTGCCTTCCTCCTGTGCCTGTTGCTGGGGGCATTCGGCGCGCAGACCTTCTATCTGGAGGGACGCGAGGCCGGTCTCCGGCGGCTGCTCTTCTGCTGGACCCTCGTTCCCGCCGTACTCGCGCTGATCGAGCTGCCACACATCGTCGAGCATGTCCGCGAGTATAACGCCGAGCTCGCGCGGACCCTGCTGCACGCGCTCGGGCAGACGGATGTCGCGCCCGTGGGAACGGAGGCGAGTCCTCAGAGCGAGACATCGCCGCTGCCGACAACCGACGCCACCGCGCACGCGCAGACGCCCGCAAGCGTATTCGCGCAGTCACCGCTGCTGCCGCCCTCCGCCGAGGACCTCGCCCTGGCCAGTATGCCGGTGCTCAGCTATGCCGTCGATGCGTCGAAGCGGGATAGCGCGCACGTTGGCCCGGCGGACGGCAGCGAGCCCGAGGCAGTGCAGCCGGGACTGTTCGCGTGGCCCGAGATCCACCGGCGCTACGTGCAGCGCATCGTCGTCCGCAAGATGGCGCTGGATGGCGAGACCGTGCTGGCGGAGGCGACCGCCGAGCGCAGAGTGCCGCTCGATGGAGACGCGGCGGAGGTCCGCGAGCGCATGCGGGTCGCCACGAACGACGCGCGTGCCGAGGCGCTGCGCGTACTAGCCCAGCACACATCTGAGGAGGTCGCCGAGGCGGCGCGGCGCGAGCTGGGTGAGGTGCCGCTCTCGTCGGCCTCTGCCTCGCGGATTCGCATACGCTAGAGGCGAGCGTCACTAGAGGACCGCACAGACTTCAAGAGCCATCGGGAGGCGGATGCGTTCGAGGCGGGAAGAGGGGTCGAGGTGGAAAAATCGGTCTGGGTACGCAAGGTCAACGTATTTCTGCTCGGCATCCCCATCGTGCTGCTGGGCGAGCGCTTCGGCCTGGCCGAACACGTCGGCGCGGCAGCGGGCTTCCTGACTCTGCTGCTGAGCGCCCTCAGCCTCATCCCGCTGGCCGGATTTCTGGAGAGCGCGGTCGAAGAGCTGGCCGAGCTGCTCGGGCCGTTTCTCGGCGGTCTGTTGCACACCACGGCGAGCAACATCGCCGAGCTGGCCATCGCCGTCTCGGTGCTGCTCACCCTGCCCGGCGCGACCGGCTCAGAGGTGGTGCTCGGCTCGATTGCGGGCGTCATCGTGCGCAACTCGCTGCTCTTTCTCGGCGTCGCCACGTTGGCGGGCTGCCTGCGCAACGGCCGCATGAAGTTCAATGCCGAGAACGCGAGTGAATATTCCACCATCTTCGCGCTGGCCGTGACGGGCCTGAGCCTGCCGACGCTCGCGCACTACGTCTTCGGGGCGAAAGAAGAGCGCATCGGCTTCACCATCTCGCTTTTCGGCAGCCCGCACATGCTGTCGCTGAGCGAGGCGCTGTCGGCGGTTCTGCTGATCAGCTATCTGGCGTATATCGGCTTCGTCGTCTTCCACTTCCGCGAGGGCTACAACCTCGTCGAGCGGGCGGCTCAGAGGCGGGCCGAGCGCAGGCAGCAGGTCCTCCAGCGACGACTCGCCCGCGCGATTCTGAACGACACGACGCCACCACTGCCGCCGACGCCGCCCGACACGCAAGCCCTGTTCGTCGAGGAGCGCGAGCGCGCGAAAGCACGCCTCTCCGCATCCCTCCAGGAGCAACGCACCGCGACCGCTATCGCCGTGGCCGAGCGCGAGCACGCGCCTGCGGAGGAGCAGGTGCGGCTGCACGCGCGGGCACTACTCCTGCAAGAGAAACGCCGTGCCCGTGAGGAGGCGCGCAGCCGCGCAGGCGGTGAAGGCGGTGAAGGCGGTGAAGGCGGTGAAGGCGAGGAGCACGGCTTCCTGGCGGGGCACCGCGTCCTGCGCGGCCTACTGGCGTTCGGAATCCTCTCGATTGCCACGGCGGGCGTCGCGGTCATGTCGGAGAGCTTCGCCAAGTCCGTGGAGGCCGTGCTCAAGAGCAACCCGACCCTCGCGCACTACGAGTTCTTCCTTGGCCTGGCGGTCATCCCGGTGCTCGCGGGCGTCGTCGAGCTGTATGGGTCGGTGGGCATGGCGCGCCGTAACCGCATGGAGATCACGATGGCGGTGACGGCGGGCGCCTCGATTCAGATGATTCTGCTGGTCGTGCCGGTGCTCGTGCTGCTAGGCGCCGTCACCGGCCACACCTTCGACCTGCTCTTCAGTCCGCTGACGGTCATCATGTTCGGCGCCGCCACCTTCGCCTTTATGCTGCTCAGTCGCGACGGCGAATCGACGCTGCTCGAAGGTGTGCAGCTCTGCGCGCTCTGGCTGCTGCTCGCAGTCGTTGCCGTGCTGCTGCCGCCACTATGACCGTCTGACGGCTGTGGGGGCCTCACCGCGAACCCCTGGCGTGAGGTTCCCCTACTCCTGGCCGTCGTCCAGGCGGGCGAGGCCGAGGGAGGCGCGCTGTTCGTCGGTGACGGTGCCCTCAACGAGCGCTTCTAGAGCAGACATCAGTTGCGGATTGTTGGCGTTCGATGCCGCCGGGCCGATCTGCGTGATCCACGCCAGCAGCTCGTGGCGACCGCGAAAGCTGCCGCGTACCTCTTCGAGCGCGAAGCTGCCCGGCAGCTTATACTCGCCCGAGGCGGCCGCGTCGGCCTCTTCAGCCGCCCACTCGCGTGCCTCGGTCGCCAGCACCGATAGCACCTCATCCATCGCCGCGCGCCAACCGCGCAAAAATGCCTCGCGCTCCTGTGGCGTGATCCGTGGTGTCTGCCCCGATTCCGCCATAGTCCGCTCCTTCTCGCCTACGTCATTCACCACACAGCCGCCTGGTTGACATGCGCGGCATTGTCCTCCGCGTGCGCCTCTTAGAGTATCAGAAGCTGAGCCGCCACGCTAGTAGGCAGTACAGGCGGCCATACCTCGCGCATACGCCGTGCGAAAAAACGGTGTAATGCATTGCCACATATTCGCGATTGTATAGTATGAACGTCGCACCAGCCTCGCGCACAGGCTCCACGAAGAAAGAGTATGGCATGGCACCCGCAGCGCTGTACCCACCCCACGAGAACGCGCTCGTCTCGGCTTTGGAGTCTGAGCGGGCGCGGCTCGTACGGTTCTGCGCGCGATTCACCGGCGACGCCACTGTGGCTGAGGACCTCGCCCAGGAGACGCTCTATGAGGCGTGGCGCGCTGTGGACAGGCTGACAGACGCTTCGGGCGTCTCGCACTGGCTCACCGCCATCGCGCGCAACGTCTGCCTGCGCTGGATGCGACAGCACCGCCGCGAGCAAACATATCTTCCGCGCATTCCGCTGCCGGAGGACGACGCGGACGCGCTGAGTGGAATCGGAGGCGATGCTGGGGGCGACCCCGTAGACGAGCTAGAGCGGGCAGATCTAGCACATGCGCTCGACCGCGCGCTGGCGGGAGTGCCACCCGAGACGCGGGCAGTGCTTGTCGCACGCTGCGTCGACGATCTGCCGCAAGCTGAGGTCGCCGCGCGGCTGGGGCTGAGCAAGAGCGCCGTGGGCGTGCGTCTGCACCGGGGCAAAGCCGCATTGCGCGCGGCGCTCGGCGACGGGGTCGACCACGTCGGAAACTTTCCCCTCGCCGATGATGGCTGGCAGGAGACACGCATGTGGTGTCCCTGGTGCGGACGCAGCCGAATACAGGGGCACTTCGATCCGCGTGTGGGCGAGCTGCGACTGCGTTGTCCGCATTGCTACGTATCGCCCGATACGCATGTCTGCCACCATATCAGTTATTCTGGGCTTTTCGAAGGTGTCAGCGGCTTCAAGCCTGCCTTCACGCGGGTGCTGCGCTGGGCGACCACCTACTACACACCTGCGCTCGAGACGGGGAGCGCGCCGTGTCTCCACTGCGGTCGGCCCGCCCCACTGCGAATGATGGAACAGCCAACGCCTGATGTGCCCGACCAGCGCGGCATCCGCCCATTCTCCGTGCTGTGCGCGCGCTGTGAGTATCCCGACAATTACTCGTCGTTCGACTTCCTCGCGCTGGGCTTGCCAGAGAGCCAGCGTTTTTGGCGTGAGCACTCGCGCATCCGCACGCTGCCGCCACGTGAGGTGGAGGCACAGGGCCGCAACGCACTCGTGCTGGGATACGAGAGCATGAGCGGGGCCGCACGGCTCGACGTGGTCGTCGCGCGCGATGCCTTCGAGGTGCTCGCAACCTCTCGCTAGGCCATCTCCGATCAGCCATCCTTCGCGGTTCTCCGTGGGGGAATCTGTGCTCCTGGCTCGTGTTCGGAGGACGGCGTGCGCCGTCCCATCTGACTGGTAGGTTCGTATGCGACTTCGGCCGTCGGCACTCTGGCGCTCGCGCGCTTTCCTCGCCCTCTGGGCAGGGCAGACTATCTCACTCGTCGGTTCGGAGGTCACGACGCTGGCGCTGCCCCTCACCGCCATCCTCGTCCTGAAGGCGAGCGCCTTTCAGATGGGCGTGCTGCGCGCGGTGCAATATCTGCCCGCGCTGCTGTTCGGGCTGTTCGCCGGTGTGTACGTCGATCGCACGCGCCGCCGTCCGCTGCTGATCGCGGCCGATCTGGGTCGTGCCGTGCTGCTCGGCGCGATTCCGCTGATGGCGGTGCTTGGCACGCTGAGCATGGGGTATCTCTACGGCACGGCGTTTCTCGTCGGCACGCTCACAGTCGTCTTCGAGATCGCATATCTCGCGTTCATCCCGGCGCTGGTGGGGCGCTCAGAGCTCCTCGACGCCAATGGCAAACTCGAAGCCAGCCGTCTCTTCGCGCAGATCGCCGGGCCGGGGCTTGGCGGCATTCTCGTCCAGGTACTCACCGCGCCGTTAGCCATGCTCGCCGACGCCTGCTCCTTCCTGGTCTCGGTGCTCTCGCTTGCCGTCATCCGCGTGCACGAGCCGCGTCTGGTCGCGCAAGCACCCGGCAAACAGCACCTGTGGCGCGAGATCGGCGAGGGGTTGCGTGTCACATTCTCACACCCGCTACTGCGCTCAGTGCTGATGAGCTCAGGGCTGTGCAACTTCTTCGCGGCTATCCTCAACTCGCTGGCCGTGCTCTACGCGACCACACAGCTTGACCTCAGCCCCGCCTTCATCGGCGGCATGTTTGTGGTCGGCAGCGTCGGCGGATTGCTCGGGGCGATCGTCGCGGGCCGGGTGACCGCGCGGCTGGGCGTAGGGCCTGCGACTCTGCTGGGGCTGTCGCTCACCGCTACTGGAGTCGCCGTGTGGCCGCTCGCCGGTCTGGCGGGTTCCGCGACGGTCCCCATTCTCACGGGCGGCATCGCGGTTGGGGCGGCGGGCGACGCGTTCTACAACATCAACGTCGTGAGCATGCGCCAGTCAGTCACGCCTGACCGCCTGCAAGGACGTGTCAGCGCCAGCGGGCGCTTCGTCATCTGGGGGGCACAGCCGTTCGGCGCGATCGTAGGGGGCGCGCTGGGGCAGTCGTTTGGCCTGCGCGCGGCGCTGGGCGTCGCAGCCGGCGGGTTCGCCTTCGCGTTCGTCGTGCTGCTGCTCTCGCCGCTGCGTAGGGTTCGCGAGCAGCCCGCACCGCATGACCATAACGTCGATCCAGTGGCCTCGACCGTGCGGTCATGAGCGCGCCCATGTGTCACGCGAAGCGCCCTCGTGGCATGTCTTTTGCAGCGACTAGTTGTAGTCGTACCGCCCAAAGCGGAGCGACCGTCAGAGTGAAGGATCGACATGGACGAGCCAAACAGGAGAATGTCTCGATGACGAGCATGGCAAGCGCGAATCAGGCAGGAACGAGCGTCCCGAACGAGGTCTACGATCTGGTGAGCGTGCTCTACCATGCGCTGGAGGGTGGCACGACCTACCAGAAATACATCGACGATGCGCAGAAGGCGAATGACCAGGATCTGGTACGCTTCTTCCAGCAGGTTTCACAGGACGACAATCAGCGCGCGCAGACGGCGCAGCGTCTACTTGCGAGAAAGATCGGGCAGGCCTAACGACACAACCACCCGAGCGCGTACATGCGGCGGAAGATTCGCGGGACCGGAGCAGGCGCTGCCGGTCCCGCTGGCGTGTAGCATCCGCAGCGCGAGTTGGCGGCGCTTCCCATATAGGGAGCCGCTGGTCGTGTGACGAGAGTGGAGATGGAGCGCGATGAACATGGCACACGATGCGAATGACCATATGCGCGGCGGGCGCGACGTCGGCTGGGTCGAGGTGATGATCGAGATTCCGCGTGGTGACCGCAACAAGTATGAGTACGACCATGTCCGCGGGATTCTCCGGCTCGATCGCGTGCTCTACTCGTCGGTACATTATCCCACGGACTACGGCTTCGTCCCTGGCACGCTTTCGGGCGATGGCGACCCGCTGGACGTGCTCGTCGTCGTGGAGGAGCCAACGTTTCCGGGGTGCTACATGCGCGCGCGGCCCGTCGGTACGCTCACTATGAGCGACGAGAAGGGCGAGGACGAGAAGATTCTCGCCGTTCCAGTCGACGATCCGCGTTTCAACGACATCACCGACCTGCCCATGCTGCACGAGCACTGGCCGCAGGAGATCGCCACCTTCTTCGCCACCTACAAAGAGCTGCAGGGCGTGCAGACGGAGGTGCATGACTGGGCCAATGCCACGGAGGCCTGGCGTGTCATCGAGGAGTGCCAGCAGCAGTTCGAGCGACAGCCAGAGTGAGCCTGCCCTGCGTGACCGGATGCTCGCACTACCTGACGAGCTACTCCGCGAGTGGCCGCAGCATCGCGCGGGCTGGTGCGCCATCGCCGCCACGGATAAGCAGGGGCAGGCAGACAAGCTCGAACCGTCCGGGGGCGACGGCGGCGAGATGAAGTCCCTCGATGATCCAGATGCCTGCCTTGAGCAACGCCTTGTGCGTCTCGACGCCGTCCTCGGAGAGTCCACCGACGGAGAGATAGTCGACGCCAACGGTGCGCACATCGGCCTGCACCAGCACGCGCGCCGCTTCCACTGAGATGTAGACGTACTGGTCGTCGAAGACCGTGGGCCGCTGCCAGGCGCGCGCCGAGTTGCGCGTTTTGAAGAGGATGCGCTCGCCGCGTTGCAGATCCTTGTCCTCCAGGTCGCCCGCGGTGATGAAGCGCTCGTGTGTCATCTCGATCACACGCGCAGGGCCGATCGTAGCATCCGGCGGCATCGCGTCGATCCGCGCGCCCGACGCGACATAGTGGTAGGGCGCGTCCACGTGCGTGCCGGTGTGCGCGCTCATCGCGAGCAACGAGGTATTGGTGAGGTCGCCTTTCGCCTGCGATTGTACCTGCTCGATGGAGACCGGCGGATCGTCGGGCCAAACGACCATGCCAGTGAAGAGCGGCACCGAGATATCAATCCAGCGTTCTGGCATGTGGGAACGCTCCTTCCCAACGGACGGCGCGAGACGCGCCGTCTGGGCCGTCTGGCGTTATCCCTCATAGGGGTAGTACGGGTAGTCCATCTGCCGCTGGATGCGTTGCCGCACCTCGCGTCCGTTGAAGCGCTGCACGAGATACAGGCCGAGATCAATCGAGGACGTGACGCCGCGCGCGGTGATCACGTCGCCAGTATCGACGACGCGCTCATCCACCACCTCGGTGCAGTAATTCCGTAGGTCGTCGAAGGCAGTGGGATGTGTCGTCGCGCGTCGCCCCACTAGAAAGCCCGCCGCGCCGAGCAACAGCGCACCCGTGCAGACGGAAGCCTTCAGCGGAGTGTCTGCCGCGGTGCGCATCCACTCGATCATGGCGGCGTCATCCGCCAGCTTGCGTGAGGTGACACCGCCCGGCACGACGAGCAGATCGTAGCCGCGCAGCGGCTCGTTCACCCGTGTGGGCACCAGATGCAGTCCGGCGTTGTCATGCACGTCGGGCGTGCGAGCGCAGATGTCCCACTCCACGTCGTCGCGGAACCCCATCGTGCGCAGGCGCGTGAGCGCATCGTAGACGCCCAGGAAATCGAGCGTCGTCATCCGCTCGTAGATCACGAAGGCGATGCGCATGGCTGTTTCCTTCGCTCAACGGCACGAATCTCCGCGCTCGGGCCGCACGACGCTGACCGCTATCCCTCGTCCTCTGATGTGCCGTCGTCGAGCTCGCGGAAGCGGTAGCCGACGCCCCGCTCAGTCAGAATGTACTTCGGGTGCGCCGGGTCGCGCTCGATCTTCTGCCGCAGATAGGTGATATAGAGGCGCAGGTAGTGCGATTCGTCGCGATATTCGTGCCCCCAGACTTTGGAGAGCAGCGTCTCATGGGTCATCAGCCGACCGGCGTTGTTGACGAGATGATAGAGCAGGCGATACTCGGTCGGCCGCAGCGTCACCTTCTGGCCGCGCACCCAGACTTCGCGTTTGTTGAAGTCGATGGTCAGGTCGTCGTCAACCACGATCTTGGTCTTGCGTGCGGGTGACGGCGTGAATGTGCGGCGCAGCAGCGCCTTGATGCGCGTCTGCAGCTCGCGCGGGCTGAACGGCTTGGTGAGGTAGTCGTCGGCGCCGATCTCCAGGCCACGGATGCGGTCGCTCTCTTCCTGGCGCACCGTCAGCATGATGACCGGCACGTTCGAGACGTCGCGGATGTGTTGGAGCGTCGCGAAGCCGTCCATTTCGGGCATCATCACGTCGAGGATGACGAGATCGGGGAGGTCTTCTTTGAGACGGCTCAGGGCCTCATAGCCTCCGGAGGCAGAGACGACCCTGTACCCTTCGACTTCCAGATTCATCCGCACGACATCTACCAGCCGGGGCTCGTCGTCGACGACCAGCACGGTTATGCTATGCGGGTCGATGTGCTGCTGTTCCATCTTCCGCGTATCCGGTTCAACTTCAGCCCGCGCCAGGTACGGGCGTTCCGGGTGAGTGCCCAACAGTACATTGTATCGCGCGGACGGATGCCGAGCAAGCGCGGCAAGGATCGGCAGACCCTCACCCCCTCCCCCCTTCCCTCAAGGGAAGGGGCCGCTACATACGCGTTTGTGGCCAAGGGCGTCGATGGACTGTAGGAACTCGACCGCGCTCCACCTACGCCGACGCCGTGTGTGCACCGTCGATCGGGAAGGCCACGCCGCTGATGAACTCGGCCTCATCGGAGGCGAGGTAGAGCGCCGCCGCCGCGACATCCTCCGGGCGACCAAGTCTGCCGAGGGGGATGTCGGCGATGAGCCGCCGCGTTGCCTCCTCCGCCGAGACCCGCTGACCCGCGACAAACGCCTCGACCATCGGCGTCTCGATCCAGACCGGGCAGAGCGCGTTCGCGCGAATCTTGAAGCGTGCCCCTTCGAGCGCGACGGTCTTCATCAGCTCGATGACCGCGGCCTTCGAGGGACCATATGCGCCTAGCCCAGGTGCGCCGCCCAGGCCCGCGACGGAGGCCGTGCCGAGAATCACGCCACCGCGGCCGCGCATCGCTGCGAAGGCATGCTTCGCGCAGAGGAAGACGCCCGTCAGGTTGATCGAGAGCACCCACTCCCAGACGCTCTTCTCCTGCTGCATGATCGGCCCTGGAGCGCCCACACCGGCATTCGCGACCATAATGTCGAGCTTGCCCCAACGCTCGACCGCCTGCCGCACGGCCCCCTCGACCTCAGCCTCGTTCGACACATCCACCCGCGCGGCGGCCACACGGTCTGCGGCGTCCGCGCCCACCAGCCGCACCGTCTCAGCGAGGCCCGCGTCGTTGATATCGGCCGCGAACACAGACGCGCCCTCGGCGACGAATCGCGTCGTCATGGCTCGTCCCAGGCCCGACGCCGCGCCCGTGATGACTGCTACTTTGCCTTCGAGCCGTCCCATTGTGCTCCTCCACGGTCTCCGCTACTCTACCCTGCGACATCGCCTATGGTCTTCCGCGCGTGGCCGAGTGGGTTATTCGTCCTCAGGCGAGGCGAACCCGCCGAGTGTCGTCCCACCGTCTACTACCATCACCGTGCCGGTCTGGAAGTCTGAGGCTGGTGACGCGAGATAGAGCGCGGCCCCGGCGATATCGACCGGCTCGCCGATGCGCCCGAGCGGCGTGGCACGCTCGATGGCACGGCGAATCTGCGGTGTCTCGTGCAGCACCTGTGCGAAACGCGTGCGCACCAGCCCCGGCGCGATGGCGTTGACCTGGATGTTATCCGGCCCGAGCTCCTGCGCGAGCGAGCGCGTCAACTGGATCAGCGCCGCCTTCAGCGCGCCGTAGACGCCCTGCCCCGTGCCCGGATTGATGCCCGCAACGGAAGCGGTGTTGACGATCTTGCCGCGACGCCGCTCGCGCATCCCCGGCACGACCAGTCGCGTCAGCCGCACGGCGCTCAGCAGGTTCGTCTCGACCATCTTGAGCCACATGCCGTCGTCGGCGTCGAGCAGCGGGCCGAAATGAAGGTTCGTAGCGGCGTTGTTCACGAGAATATCGACCGGGCCGAACGTCGCGGTGGCCGCCGTCACCAGCGCCTCACAGTCGGCGGCGCGGCTGACGTTCGCCGCCACCCCCGCCACGCTCAGGCCCCCGGCGCGCAGCTCGGCGGCCGCGGCTTCCGCGTCCTCGCCGTGACGCGCGGCGAGCACCACGTTTGCGCCCGCCGCCGCGAGCGCGGTGCCTATCGCGAGGCCGATACCGCGTGAGCCGCCGGTGACGATGGCGGTTCGCTCGTGCAGATCAAATGAGGGCACGACAGGCATAGCGCTCTCCTCCTGGTAACGTGGGGGCGGATCGAACCGCCGACGGGCACTGCCGCGGACGCTAGTATACCATGCGGCCAGCTAGGTGCCGTCCGGTGATTCGGGCATGGAGGACGCGGTGGGTGGTGCGCCGAGGAAGCGATGGAGCAGTCGCTCGATTTCCCCGATGTCAAAGGGCTTACGCAGCACGAGGGTAGCCCCGGCCTGTTCGGCCAGCCGTATGCCGCCCGCCGTCAGGAGGATCACCGGCGGCGCGGCGTGCGAATCACGCGCAGCATCATCCTGGAGCGCGGCAATCAGTCCGGCTCCGTCGAGATGCGGCATCATCATGTCGGTAATGACGAGTGCCGGCCGATATTGACGAGCGAGCGCGAGTCCTTGCTGCCCCTGTGAAGCCACGAGAGCTTCGTAGCCGGCATCTTCGACGACCATCGCCAGAGCTTCGGCTAGCGGAGCCTCGTCGTCTACGATGAGCACAACTCTTCGGTCGCCCGTAGAATGCTGTGCATCCTGGTTGCTCATCGACGCAATCCCCCATGCGTGCAGGTGCCAGCGGTGCATGCTTCATGCCACCACACCAGAGCACCATTCCTCCGTGCCCGAATGGGTTTACTTCTGCTGACCGTTCCCGCGTGAGCGGGAGGCTGGTCGCGTGCTCTCGGTCGAGGCGATCGTCTCAGCTCCTCCCGCGCGTGTGAACGTACCGAGCATTTGAATGCCCTCGGGTGTGCGAATCGCGAACTCGTGCATCTGCGAACTGTGCGGCGAGAAGCGGGTCTTGACGACCGTCAGCACCCGCTGAAGCTGTGCTCCTTGCTCGATTTGCTGCAGCAGCAGCACGTTCTCGGCCAGCACGGAGGTCGGCCCAGCGGCGAGATCAAGCTCCGTGGCGACCGTGGTGCGGTGCTCCTTGATGAACAGGCTCGTGATGTTCCGCGTACGCAGCGCCTCCATCAAGGCGGCGATGAAATTGGCCAGCCGCTTGTCGTCCCGCCCGGTGCTGACAGCGCTCTCGATCTCGGCGATACTGTCGATGATGAGCCGTCGGGTCTGCATGCGATCGAGCGTGGCAAGCAGGTGGTCGGCGAGAATGTCCGGCTTGAGCTCGATGGGCGCCCATCGATGAATCGCCAGCGGACCACCAGACGCGAGGGCCTCGCGCAGTGACTGCCCGAAGGTGAACCCGCTCGCCTTCTGGAGCAACTGCACTGTGCTCTCACGGAAGCCGAGAAAGAGCGTCTGCTCGCCCTGTCGCAATCCAGCGGCCGCGAAGTGCAGCGCCAGCAGCGTCTTGCCTGTCCCCAGGCTGCCGACGATGAGCGTGTTGGTGCCGCGGGTGAGGCCGCCGTCGAGTAGCTCGTCCAGCTCAGGTACGTCGAACGATGCCTTGCCGTCAGGCGACTCGTCCACCTGCGCGAGCACGGCGGGCGTGGCGACTTCCGGCGCGAGCGCGTCACCGCCGCTGGTCATGCGCGCCTCCAGCCGCGGAAAGATGCGCGTGCCATCAGCGGTGATGGCAAAGCCGTGTAGGCCAGGCATTGGCTCAGCCCCGCGCATCTTGATCACCTCCACCGCTCGCCGCTGCTGCACACCCGCCACGGTGTAGTAGAGCCCGATGATGATGTCGGCGGTGGTCGTCTCGGGGAAGAACGCGGGGTCACGCGGATCGGCCTCGCTCGTGATGAGCGTCGTCACGCCGAGCGCGCTGAGCGTAGTGCCCACGTCGTAGAGAAACTGCCGCGCCGCCTGCATGTCGATGTCGGCACCGCGCACGCCGCGAAACCCATCCAGCACGACGAAATCGGCGCGAGTCTGGCGGGCGATGCCGATCAGCTCGTCGCTCGTCGCGCGCAACCCCTGGGGCAGGAACTGCTCCAGGCTGAGGAACTGTATGCTGTCGCCCACCAACGTGTCGTCGTAGAAGGAGAACGCGCGCAGATGGGCGATTAACTTGCTGGTTGGCTCCGAGATGGCAGACACGACGACGCCACGCCGTCCACGGTGCGCGGCGGCGAATGCGATCTGGTTCGCGAGTGTCGTCTTGCCGCTCCCCGGAGGCCCCATTACGATGGCAAGCGTGCCGCGTGGCAATCCGCCCCCGAGAACGACATCGAGATTAGGGACTCCGGTAGGCTCACCCTGCGCTCTCTCAGCGCTGGACGACTGATCGGCTGCGTTGGATGGTCGATTGCTCACGTGTCACCTCGTGCAAATTCCAGCGGCGCCGCCGTACATCCGTTCGCGGGTTAGCCACATACTGCTCACTTTATAGCATACCGTATGGAGCATCCTTGCTGAGTAGGCGCGAGACAGGTTACCACCCAAGGGATGCCAGTCTCGCGCCTGACACCGGATCATAAAGCCGTCCCCTTCCCCATGCAATGCTGAAGGGGAAATCAACACGCAATCGCTATGACTGTGCCGCTACGTGCCGCTCAGGCGTGAACCGCACGGGAATGCCGCGCACGCCGAAGACGATCATGCCGCCCAGCGGCTCCAGTTGGGCATCGGGCGCCAGGCGCACATCGGGGATGCGGGCGAGCAGCTCTCCCAGCGCGATGCGCCCTTCGAGCCGCGCCAGTGGAGCGCCCAGACAGAAATGGATGCCATACCCGAACGCCAGATGCCGGTTCGGCGCGCGGGTGATATCGAACTCGTCGGGCCGCTCGAACACCGCCTCATCGTGGTTCGCGGCGCCGATCCACGCGAGCACTGGCGCGCCCGCCGGAAGCTCCGCATCGCCGAGACGGGTCGCGGTTTTCGTGACGCGCATCATCGACTGGACCGGCGAGCGATAGCGCAGCACCTCCTCGATGGCGCTGGGCAGCAGTTCCGGCTGCTCGCGCAGGCGCCGCCACTCGTCGGGAAACTGGTCGAAGCAGAGCATGGCGTTGCCGATCAGGTTGGTGGTCGTCTCGTTGCCCGCGATGAGCAGCAGCACGCAGAAGCCGAGCAGCTCCAGCTCGGTCAGTCGCTGGCCGTCGATCTCGGCTGCGAGCAGCGCGCTGATCAGGTCGTCGGCCGGCTCGCGCCGCCGCTGCTCGATCATCCGCAGAAAATACTCGCGCATCTCGCCCTGCGGGTCGGCGTTTCGCATCTCACCGCCACGCTCGCTCGCATGCGCGCCATGCACGACGATGTCGGACCAGAGTTTGAAGCGAGCGCGATCTTCCGGCGGGATGCCCAGCAGTTCCGCGATGACGATCACCGGCAGCGGATACGCCAGGTCGTCGATGATGTCCATGCTGCCCGACGGTGTAACCGCGTCGAGCAGCTCCGTCGTGAGCTGGCGAATGCGCGGCTCCAGCCGGGCCACGGCGCGCGGCGTAAACGCCTGGTTGACGAGTGTGCGCAACTGCCGGTGCCGTGGTGGATCGGTGCTGATCAGGCTCGCGGCGAGCGGCTGCTGCGGAGGCGCATCGCCGTACCACCGCTCGGACGAGAAGGTGGCGTAATCAGACAGCACACGCTGCACGTCATCGTAGCGGAAGGCGCTCCAGAAGCCGCGCTGTGGAGCATACACGACCGGCGAGTGCTCGCGCATCGTGCGATACCACGGCAGGGGGTTGAGCGCGGGGTCGGAGTCTGAACGTGGCGACATGGAGGCGAGGTCCTTCCTGGAATGGTGCTGAGTCTTCGCGATCTTTGAGTCTCACCGATTACGCCTCAAGTGGGAAGGGACATACCCCCGCGTAAGGCGCCCAGCTGTTCACGCGCAAAGACCAACGCCCAGAGCGTCATCGATGGCATTATAGACCGCTCCACCGGCCCGCACGCTCATATCTGCTGATACGCGACGAGAACTACGGTGTTTGCGCCCGCGCTGGCAACTGGATTGCGGAGGCTAGCCGCGGAATCAGACCAGCAGCGCGCGGCACGCTGTGACAGTAGCAGGGGAAGTGAAGGAAGGGACACAGCGTACCATGCTTACGCTTGACGGCGCGACAGCGCGTGCGCGTTATCTGGATGCTCTGCTGGCAGGGACCAGGCTGTGCACGCTCCCTATCGGCCCGCAGGAAGAGCGCTTCGCCTTCGAGCCGGTTCCGCGGCGGCTGCGCCGACGGTTCACCCCGCTCTCGGCGGGCGACGCGCCGTCCTATCATGAGGACATGGACCCGCGCGGTCTTCCGGCTGAGAGCTGGAACATGCCAGCGGCGGCTACCTCTGGCGGCGGCTGGGCGCATGGGGGAAGCGAGGCCCTACGCTACTCGGCAACTCGCCGTCTGGCCCTGCTGGGCAACTCGGGCATGGGCAAGACGACAGAGCTTGCCAGCCTGCTCGCCGAGGTCGCGCGCCGCGCCGCGGATGACACTGAGGCACCGCTCCCGATTCTGATATTCCTTCCCGATTGGGCCGGCTCGGGTCTGTCTCTGCGCGACTATCTCGGCCACTCGATCCCCGACGTTCACGCGAGCGCGCCCGAAGTCACATTGCTGTGGGACGCGATCATCTCGGGCGACGCGGTCATCGGCCTGGATGGACTTGACGACGTGCCCGTCGCCAGCCGTGCCAAGGTGCTCGGCGAGATCGCCACGCTCAGCGCAACCTCTGGCAGCGCCTGGATCGTCACATCGCGCTACTCGCACTTCTCCGATGGCGCACTGCCACCGTCGTTCGTACTATGGGAGCTGCTGCCGTGGCGGCACGCCGAGCGAGTCGAGGCGGCCAATCGCATGGTTCCGGCGGCGCAACGACTGCTCGCAGGCGCCATCGGTGTGACGCAACGGACGCCCGACGAGCTGGTCGCCCTGCTCGAACGACACGATCGGCGCGAGTGGGGGCAGATTCCCCTGTGGTGCGCGCTGGCGGCTACTGTCTATACCCAGACCGGCACGCTGCCCGTCAGTGGGGCGACGCTGCTGCACGAGGCGATCGCGTTTGCCGTTCGCGGCGCCCGGCCTGATCCGGTGCAGCGTCAGCAGTTAACCACCGCGCTGGCTGAGCTTGCGCTCACCATGCGCGAGCAGCGAGCCAGACGCCGAGTGTCCGAAGACATGCTGCGCGAGCCAGCGCTGCGAGATGTGAGCGTGAGCGGACTGCTCCGACGCGTCTCCCCCACCTGCGCGATATTCTCAGCATCCGAGTTCGCCGACGCGCTCGCCGCCACCGCGCTCTCGCAGCGGCTCCTCCGAGACAACACCGGCGTCCGTGACGCCGACTGGCAGAATACCTGGTCGCGCAGACTCGGTCGCGCATGGGCCGGAGTGCTCTCGCTGCTTCCCGCGGAGCTCATCCGTGAGCGTGGGGCAGCAGGCGCGACGGTGGCGCACACGTGGCTTGGCGCGCTGCTCGCGGCGATCCGCTCGACGGACGGTGACCCCGGCAACGTCTGCCTGTCGCTTGCTCTTCGTGCCCTTGCCGAGATCCCGGCGGGCGCACGCTGGGACGCCGACGACGCGCTCGCTACCGAGGCAGCGCGGATGTGGGCACGAGACATCATCGGCGCAACACATGCCGAGCGCCCGCGCCAGCGGCGCCATCTGCTGGATCTCGGTCCGTATGTCGCGGCGCTGCCAGTTCGTGCCACTGGCGCCGCCATCGCGGAGCTACAAACGGAGTTTTCCAGTCCCGAATGGCATGCCCGTGCGGGCGCGATCGCCGCACTGGCGACGCTGGGCCGACGCGCGCCGTTCAGCGCGTTGACTGCGCATCTGGACGACCCTGAGTGGCGTGTGCGCCGCGCAGTGGTGCTGGGGCTGGGACGTCTGGGCACGCAGGCCGGAGTCCCACTCCTCATGCGTGCGCTGAGCGACGACGGCCCCGACGTACGCGTGGCGGCCATCACCGCGCTGGCCCAGATCGAGGGCACGAACACCGCCCTCAACGTGATTCCGCTGATCTCGGCGCTACGCGATGAGGCGGCGTCCGTCCGGGACGCTGCCGCGAATGCGTTGCAGCTGATGGGCGAGGAGGTACCACTGCCGCCGGAGCCGCCAGCATTACCAGGCGAGCGGCATGCCACTCGCGACCGTGCCGGTTCGTCAGTTTCGCGCCCGATCAGTCGCGAGGGCGGAATACGTGCCGCCGCGCACCGTGTCTTCGGAGCATTCAGCCCGCGCCGTGAAGCGCCGACTTCCCCGATCGAGGCGCGGATCGAGGAGCCAGTTAGCAGGCCAGGCGGTGTCGCGTACGGCACCTCGATGGCTGAAGCGCTCCTCGTCGCGCTGAACGATAGCGAGCCGGCGGTGCGCGCGGCCGCGGCCCACTCGCTCGGGCAGCTTGCCGAACTCGACGAGAACATTCCGGTTGAATCGCTCGTCGAGGCGCTACGCGATGACGACGACGAGGTCCGCCTCGCGGTCGCGCGGGCACTGGGCTGCCTGTCGCACTATGTGCCAGCCGACCGCATGCTTCGCGCCCTACGCGACCGTGAGAACTGGCCCGACATGCGTGCCGCGGCCGGCCGCATCGCCGGCGCATGCGCGGGCGTGGTGCCGACCCAGCAGATTACCGCGCTGCTCACGAACCGTGTCGAGTGGCATGTGCGCCTGGCGGTGGTGCAGGCATTGCAGAGCCTGGGGGCGAAGGCGCCGCTGGGACCATTTGAAGTGGCGCTCGCCGATCCTTCGCCTGCGGTGCGCGCGGTTGCTGCTGCGGCCCTTGGGTCGCTTGGTACGGACGTGCCGCTGGAGATGTTCGTCACCGCGTTGCGCGATTACTCTAGCGATGTACGGCTCGCGGCGGCGCACTCGCTCGGCGCGCGCGGGGGCGACGTGCCCGACTGGTTGCTCGCCGCCATTCTCCAGGACCGCGACCCCCAGGTGCGGATCGCGGGCGTCGAGGCGTTCGCCATGCTCGGCTCCAGCGTGCCCATCGATCCGCTGCTGGCGCTGCTCGACGTGGACGCTGGGGCGACGTCCGGCCGGGTGCGCGCGGCGGCGATTTCAGCGCTTGCCTCCTTTGGCGACCAGGCGCCACACGCGCTGCTACTCGATGCCCTACGTGACGCCGACTGGCAGGTGCGTGTGGCGGCGGCGGCGACGCTGCGCACTCTCGGCCAGCCTGTCACCGAAGACACGTTGATCGCCCTGCTGCGCGACAGCGATGCTGACGTGCGCGTTGCCGCCGTCGAGACGGTGGGCGCCTTCGGTGTGGCCGAAGACCGCGCCGTCGCGAGCTGGCTGCTCGATGCGCTCCGCGACCGGGACTGGCGTGTGCGCCAGGCGGCGGCCCAGGCGCTCGAGATGCTGGAGGCGCCAGAGGCGCGCGGCGCGCTCGTCAAAGCCCTGCGCGCATACCTGCCTGACCCGCTTGGCCTCGCCACAGCCGCCGCCGCACGGGCGCTGGCGGTCATCGCCGATGCCGACGTCGTGCGCGAGCTGCTTGGCGCTCTCTCGGTCGACACGTGGCAGATGCGCGCGGCCGCGGCGGAAGCGGTGGGCATGCTCGGCGACGAGACGCATGTGCCCCGGCTGGTCGCGCTGCTCGACGACGCGGCTCCCTCGGTGCGAGCCGCGTCGGTGCTGGCGCTGGCCTCGTTCGGTTCACAGGCGCCACTCGCGCGCCTGGTGAACGCCCTTGCCGACCCGGACGCCGATGTGCGTGTCGCGGCGGTGCGAGCCCTCGGCGCGCTGGGCAGTCAGGCGCCGGTAATCGCGCTGACCGCGGCGCTGGGTGACGGCAGCGAGCGCGTGCGGATCGCGGCGCTCGAAGCCCTCGGCGTGCAACCCGAGCGGGCGCCAATCGAGCGGCTGGTCATGCTGCTGGGCGACAGCGACGACCGCGTGCGCCAGATCGCGCTGCGTGTCGTGCGCGCCGTGCGACCCGAGGCGCTAGTGCCGGTCGCGCAAGAAGCTCTCGCCTTGCTGCGGCACGAGGGATCGGGCGGTGTGCTGGGTTCGGTGACACAGTGCTTCATCGCCGAGACACTTGGGCTCATGGAGCGGATCCCCGATCAGCTGTCGCCCACGCTGGTGGAGCTGCTGACGTGGCCGTACTGGGAGGTGCGACTGCACGCGGCGGTCGCGCTTGGTCGTCTCCAGCGCAACATCCCCGATGCCGCCATCCGCCGACTGCTCGCGCTGCGCTCAGACCCCGACTCGCGGGCCGTCCGCCTCGCCGCCACCAGCACGCTCGCCGAGACGCTCTCGCTCGACACTGGCATCGAGGACATGTAGGGTCTATTACCACCAGGCGGCCTACCCGCCGTGTTGTCGGGGCCAGGCATGCCTCGCCCCGACAACGCATCGAGATACTTCGAGATACTGGCGGACAGGTGACTTGTGGGCAACTTCGCGTCCCACGAGGGAGGGAGGGGCAGGGTGAGTGGGTAGCCCTCTCTAGAAGGCTGGCGTGCGCTGATCGATGGGGCGGGTGCTCGGGGCCGTCTGGAGCAGGCGCACTTTCTCGGCGGCGGTGGAGACGGTGGTGAGCAGATCGTCGAGCTCCCACGGCTTGTAGAGGACGGGCACCTGCAGATCGTGGAGCAGTTCGGTCACGGCATCTGGCGGCAGCAGCTTGGGAAATGCGGTCATCAAGATGTAGGCGTGTTTGTGGGCGAGCTGGTTGTCGCCCGCCGCGTGCTGAAGCACACCAATGCCGCCGAGCTTGGGCATGACGATATCGAGCATCGCCACAACCGGATACGCCTCGGCACGCAGCACCGAGAGGGCATCTTCGCCGTTCTCAACCGCGACTACCTCATAGCCCGTGTGACCGAGCACGTACTCGAGTGTTTCGCGAATGGTTGCGTCGTCGTCGGCCACCACTACCCGTGTCATACCGTCCTCCAGATGCCTCTGTGTCTCTTGTTGCGAATCACGCCATGAACGTCAGTCACTCGCTCCAACGCCAGACACATGCCACTACATTGGGAAACTCGCGCCTTGCGGAGGCTCCTCGTCACGTCCCGAGGCGCCCGAGCTCGCTGCGCCAGCCTGGAGCAGTGGGAGCGCGTAGTGAAACGTGCTGCCCACACCAGGCGCACTCTCGGCCCAGATGCGCCCGCCATGCTGCGTGAGAATTTCGCGGCTGATGTACAGACCAAGCCCCAGTCCCATCGCCGACCCCGACTGCACCGTCACGCCGGGCGCCTGGAAGAACCGGTCGAAGAGATGGGGCAGCGCCTCCGCTGGGATGCCTGGGCCACGGTCAGTCACGCTGACCACCGCGGATACGTCCTGCACCGAAAGTGTGATGGCGATTGGCGTCTCGACCGGCGCGTATTTGAGCGCGTTCGTGAGGAGATTGAGGAGCACCTGCGCTAGCCGGTCCGAATCTCCGCGGATGCGAACGGGCGTATCCGGCACTGCAAGCAGGAGACGGCCCGGTGCATATGTGCTGAACTCGTCGGTCACCTGACGGCAGAGCACGCCGAGATCGCACTCCGCGAGCCGCAGCCTCAGCTTGCCCGCATCGATGCGCCCGACGTCCAGCAAATCCGAAATGAGCCGCTCCATGCGGTCCAGAGACCGATGCATGAGCTGAGACAGATGCGCGACATCCGGCGAGCCGGAACGTTCGAGATCGCGCAGCAAGAATTGCGACAGCGTCTTGACGCTGACGAGCGGCGTCTTCAGCTCGTGCGACGCCACGCGCAAGAACTCGTCCTTCTGTTGCACGAGCTTGCGATGGCTCGTGACATCGCGCATCAGTACCACCGCGCCAGTTATCTTGCCGTCGGCATCGCGGAGTGGCGCACCCGTCACATTGACCATGACGTCTCGCCCATCGAAGGTCCGCAGCCACTCATCCACGGCGGAATCACCGACGAGCGTCTCGCCACGCAATACCCTCCCAGGCGGCCAATGCGTGTCGTCGAGCGGACCGCCATGCTCGTCTCGCGGCTGGACAATCTGCAAACGCTCACATATGGGCAGCGTTTCGTACTCCGGCATCGTCGCCATACAGAGCATGGCTCCAACTGCGCCATTGGTACGAAGGATGTTGCCCTCAGCGTCGAAGACAAGGATGCCATCCGTCAGCGTATCGAAGATCGTTTCGAGCTGCGACGCCCGCTCTTTCAGCTCTCGCTCCAGTCGCTTGCGGTCCGTCACATCGCGCAGAACGCACACGGAGCCTGTCATCTTGCCATCGCTGTCACGAATCGGGGCGCCGCTGATGCTCAGATGCAGATCGCTGCCATCCTTCGCGCGCACGGTCACCTCAACCGCTTGCCCACGCACCAGCGCTTCACCGCGTGTCAGCCGGTCGATGGGCCGGTCGTTGAGTCTTAGCGGTTCGCCGTGCTCGTTCCACATCTCCAGCCGGGTGGCGCGTGTCGCATGGTCGAGCTGGTAGGTGCTCACCTCGGTGTAGCGGCTGATGAGCTCGCGGCCCGCTGTGTTGATGTCAGTCGCGCGCCCTTCGGCGTCGAAGACGAGCACCGCGTCGGCGATGGCTTCGAACGTAGCGGCGAGCTTGCCCGCGCGCATACTCTGTTGCTGCTCCTGTTGGCGCCGCTCGGTCACGTCGCTAAAGATGCAGACCGCACCGACGACTCGCCCGTCAGGCGCACGCAGCGCCGTGCCCGCGATGTCGACCCACAGCTCGCCACCGTCAAGCGTATGAAACAGGCACTGCAGCGAGCGAGATCCTGTCACGTCCTCACCGGCGAGGATGCGGACGGACGGCCATTGCTCAGGCGGTAGCTTGCTGCCATTCTCGTCGTAGATCGCGAACATCTGAGAGGCGTGCTCGTTATCCATATCCATCGCCCCGTCGACTGCCCAGCGCGCGGCGAGTGCCTTGCCCGCTGCGTTCATGCGGATGACGCGTCCGGCGGTATCGAAGACGACGACACCTGCGTTGAGCGTCTCGAACGCCGTCGCTACGACGCCCGACTCCGATATTCCCAGATGCAGCGGCTCGTCCGTCGTCGTCTCTTCGTGCGGCGACGGACGCAAGGTAGGGATTCCGAAGCACTCACCCGCTAGCGACGCGTCGCGCATTGCCTCCAAAAAATGCTGACTGGCTTCATGCTCGTGCGGAGATGGCGACGGAGGAACGGTAGACATGGCTCTAGAACTCCTGTTGCCTGGGAGATGGAAGGGCGCCTCGGGATTCCGCACCTGTGCACGGGCAGTGCCGACGACGCGCGAGATTGCGACTTTGGGATCGGGAATCGGCGATAAGGCGTGTGTATCGCCGCTAGCATCCATCCCGCGAGGAGACTGAGGGCCGCATCTGCAGGATATCTTCTGGAGCGGACGGACAACGTGTACAGACCGCTCTCACCAAGGCGAAACTCATGTTCGATGCCGTGCACGAGATCGTGGAGTCCATCTACCAGACACATATCGAAGCGGACTGAGCGCTGCGTGTAAGTAGTGTCCTGTAGTGTCGTGTAATGAGCCGCCTCGTTCCACTGAGAGGACGGGAGATGCCGCCACAGCCCGTAACGCGCACCGTAACGTCAGGGTAACGCCCTTCGGATATGCTGCTCCAGCAGAGGTGTGACAGCGGCGACATCGCCGAAAAATCCTGCAGGCAGCCAGAGGAGTGTCCGTGACGATGCGTGAGGTGGCGCACATCGGAGGGAGGCACAGCCCGATGGACAGGAGGGCACGCGAGAATGTGTCAGGATCCTCGGTGTCAGAGGCAACTGGGACCTCACGCCTAACTGGCCGGTGGCTACTCACCGTGCGTGTCGCTTGGGTGCTGCTTGCCGGGTGGTACCTGATTTCCCTCGTACAGTCGTTCACCGCCTACCTCGCCGGAATCGAGCACCCATCTCCTGACAACGCCGTGCTCTCACCTGCGGTCGTGTCAGCACTCGCACGCGCTGGGATCTCGCTGGATGCCTACGCGAAAGCATCCCTGGCTCTCGCATGCGCGGTCGTGCTCGTCGCGGTCGCTATGGCGGTCGTTCTGAACGTGAGACGCGGCGATGACTGGATGGTGCTTCTCGTGTCACTATTCCTGGTGGTGTATATCACTACTAATGTCGGCTTCCCCAGCGCCAATAACGCTCCCACCTCGTCTCCCGATACCCTTCTCAACCTGGCGGGAGCTGTGTTGCAGAACCTGTCGGCCGTCGCCATCGTCTTTGGAGTATTCCTGCTCTTTCCCAATGGGCAGTTCGTGCCCCGCTGGTCCTTGGCGCTCTATATCGTCACGCTGGCATGGGCTGTGGCTATCGGTGCGGAGCCCACGCTGTTCGCTGGGGCACTGTTCCTCGGCTACCCGATCTTCATCAGCGCCACCATTGTATGCATCCTCTACCGCTACCGGCGCGCCTCCACGCCGATGCAACAGATGCAGACCAAGTGGGTCGTCACCGGCATCGTGGGCACGCTGGTCGCCAACCAGGCGTTCTGGCTCCCGACTGGGTTCACGCCGCTTGGCCAGACACTCTACCCGCCAGTCGCCTTTCTGGCCTACCAGCTCGCGCTCCTGTTGTTGCCCGTGACATTCTTCATCGCCATCCAACGCTACCGGCTGTACGAGATCGACACCATTCTCAACCGTACACTCGTCTACGGCTCGTTGACGGCCATTCTGGCGGCGATCTACTTAGCGGGCGTCATCGGCACCCAGTCACTTGTTGGCGCCTTCACTCACAACACTGGGTCTGATCAGCCGGTGATCGTTGTCGCGACGACACTGCTGATCGCGGCGCTCTTCCGTCCGTTACGCGCCCAACTACAGGCGATAGTGGATCGCCGGTTCTATCGTCGCAAATACGACGCGGCCAGGACGCTCGCCGGCTTCAGCGGCACGTTGCGCCAGGAACTCGACTTGGCCACCTTGCGTGAAAACCTGTTAGCGGCGATAGACGAGACGATGCAGCCCGCCCACGCCTCGCTCTGGCTGCGCGACAAGCCCACACTGCCAGTACACAGGCACCTCCCCTCGCCGGAAGGTGATCGCCATCCCGGCGGAGGAAATGGAACGCCAGCCACCAACCATCCCTGACCGGCCGCGAAGACGACACGCGCTGAATCCAGCCGCTGTGGTCAAGGATACCGCAAGTGCTCAGCGAAAGGACACTTTCGCAAGTGAGGTAGGGCGGGCGGGAATCGAACCCGCACGCGGGATTACCGCCGCGGATTTTAAGTCCGCTGTGTCTACCGTTCCACCACCGCCCCAAGTGTTGGCGACATCCCTATCTGACTGCTTCCCTGCTGGATGTCTTCCGGAAGTATCCCACCTGCCCGGAGAGCGCGTCAAGCGGGTGGGGAGCCTGAGCGCGGCACAGGCCTCAGCGCGGACACTGACGTGACGTGCGCCATGGCGCGGCGTGGAAAATACAACGGCCCGGCAGCAAAGCACACTGCCGGGCACGCAGAAGACGCTCGCGCGGAATGACGGCTACTGGCCGCCAGCAACCGCGTCGTTGAGTTCCTTGCCGGGGGTGAACTTGACACGCTTGCGGGCAGGCACGTTGATCTTCTCGCGGGTCTGCGGGTTCACGCGCACGCTCGGCGCGGTGTCCTTGACGGAGAAGACACCGAAGCCCACGAGGCGAACGGAATCGCCGGTCTCGAGCGCCTCACGAATGGCGTCGAGGGCGGCGTTCACGAACACCGTGCTCTCTTTGACGCTCTTGTTGGATTTGGTGGCTACGCGCTTGATGAGTTCCTGTCGTCCAACGGGCATAGAAGTCGTCTCCTTCTCGGTCAATGAGTCTTGTACGCATGCCCGTTGCATGCGTCTCTACTCTCAGTTGATACGCGGAGGGGTCCGTGCTGGCGCGACGACTCACCCACTCGCTAGGCGCGAGTATAGCACGTGTCTGGCGTGACAACAACCGTCCGCGAAAAATTGCTCAGGACATAGCTCCCGGCGCACTAGTAGAATGATCGATTATTTGGTCTTCGCCGCAGGAAACGTGAGGCCCGGGGCATCTCAGAGAGCGTCGTGACGTGACAGAATCTTCTCCATCTCAACAGCAGGTATGTCCTGGGTACTTTTGTCGCATATTCCCTGGTTTTATGCCGACTGGCGCGTTTGCTAGCCATCGTCCCATCGCCGTAGAGTGTTCGATTTTCATCATACGCGGCCCGCATCCTTAGGCCGCGCTATCGCCCGTGCCGCTGAGTGGCCGGTAGAGGATGTGACCTTCGCGCACGTCGCGAGCGGCGAGGCCGTCATGTTTGAGGTATTCGAGATGCGCGAGTGTCTCGACGAGCGCGAAACGCCAGTCGTCTCCAGTGCGCAGCCGCACGCCGAAGATGTCCGCCGCGATGGAGCCGGCGTCGATCCCCGAAGGAGAGGCGGCGAGCAACGCCCGCACCCGCTGGCCGCGTTCCTCATTGTGGGCCCTCAGCGCATCGACCCGCTGGGCGAGCCCCGCGAACGGCCTGCCGTGTCCCGGCAGCACCAGCCGCGCCGGAAGGTCGCGCACCCTGGCGAGCGAGGCGTAGTAATCGCGGAGTGGGTCCGGGCGAGCGTTAGGATACCAGCCGATGTTCGGCGTGATGTGCGGCAGAATATGATCCCCGGCGAAGAACACGTCGTCATCGCGCAACAGACACATATGGTGATCGGCATGGCCTGGTGTCCAGACCACTGAGTAGGTGTGCTCGCCGAGGCGCAACGTCTCGCCATCCGCCAGCGTCTGGACGACCTCGCGCGGAGCCAGGCGCGGCATGCGTCGCACCCGTCGCACACCCGCCTGGGCATCCAGCAGGTACTGCGCAGGCAGGCCGTTTTCCTCGTACATGTGCTCCACGGCGGCGAAGGCAGACTCACCCGCGCCCCACACGGTATAGAGCGTCTCGTCTTCTCCGGAGAGCATATAGACCGGCGCGCCAGACGCATCGTGGATCATTCCCGAGAGTCCGACATGGTCGGGGTGGGCATGCGTCAGCACCAGCGTGGAGATGTCTTCGAGCGCGACGCCCGCCTCGGCGAGCCCCGCCCGCAAAGCGGCTTCATCGGTGGGGAGCCCCAGTCCCGCATCGAAGAGGACCCGATTGCCTGGCCCACCGTCGACGAGATACACGTTCACCATCCGCAGCGCGAAGGGCACCGGCAGCGGAATACGCCAGACGTCGGTCGCCAGACGCTCGGGCGCGTCATTAGGCGGAAAGACCGAACCAGCGTCTTGGGTGGTTGTCTGCCGTTGCACACGCCCTCCTTCAGAGTCCACCGGCGGATGGACCCACTCCCGTCCCGCTAGGGGGTGACGACGACGGGAACCTCACCCGGCCGCGCATATCCCCACGACCGCGCTTCCCGCTCGATGGTGGATGGCGATTGAGCGGAGCGCAGGTCTGCCTGTGTGGTGGAGACATCCCGTTGGAGTGAGTCGTTCTGCTGCTGCACCGCATGCACCTGCCGCTCGATGCCGACCCGCGCCCACATCTCGCCCACGGTCCCCAGCAGCAGCGCAGCGCAGACGGCCAGCGTCGCCCAGCGCGCCGTGCGCCGCAGCAGTCGCGGCGACTTCCGCGTGCGTGCTAGCCCGGTAGAGATGCTCCACGACTGTTCTGCTTCCAGCATACGCCACCCCTTCCACCTCACGCCAGGACCCTGGCTACACGGCCGGGCAGAACCTCTCCCCCTACCCCCTCCCCTTGAGGGGAGGGGTCGCTCTATGAGCATGTGTTGTGGAGGGTAAAGGGTCCAGTTCCCGCTGCGTCTCGCGAGGGGAAGTGGGATCTGTCAGACGACATCCTACCTTGCCCCTCGCCACTGCTGCCCACCTCAGTGCCCCTTCCCGCAAGGGAAGGGGGTCGGGGGTTAGGTTCTCTCGTCCACGACGAGCGAGGCCGCGCGGGATGAGGCTCCCTACAGCTCGCCAACCTCGGCCTCGGCGTCCTCGGGCGTGACCTCCACTTCGTGAGCTGCAGCGATCCGCGTGAGCGCGAGCCACTCGTCCAGACTGAGCGTCTGCGGGCGGCGCATCGGGTCGATGTTCGCCTCGGCCAGCCACTCCGCAACCTCCTCGCGCGACACGTGGAGGTTGCGTGCCAGACTGTTATGGATCTGCTTGCGCTTCTCGGCGAAACCTGCATGTGCGATGCCAAAAAAGGCGTTTCGCTCCTCGGGTGGAAGCAGCGGCTCGGGGTACACGTCGATGCGCACGACGGCGGACTCGACTTTCGGCGGCGGATAGAACGCGCCCGGCGGCACGTACGCGACGATCTCGGGCCGCCCAAAGAACTGGACGCTCAACCCGAGCAGGCTGAGGTCGCCCGGACCGGCGATCATGCGTTCGGCGACCTCGCGCTGCACCATCACGACGAGCCGCCGGGGTGGATTCGCGGCTTCCAGCAGGTGTCGCAGAATCAGCGAGGTGATGTAGTACGGCAGGTTGGCGACCACCTTGTAGGGCGTCTCGCCGAACACCTCTTCGGGCTGGACCGTGAGCACGTCGCGCGGCAGAATCTCGACGTTGGGATAGGGCGCCGTCGTCTCGCGCAGCAGCGGCAGAATGGCGCGGTCCAGCTCGACGGCGACGACGCGGCGCGCGCGCTGTGCCAGCTCGATCGTGAGCAGACCCGTGCCCGCGCCGACCTCCAGCACCGACTCATCGGGGTGCAGGTCGGCGGCCTGCAGAATCGCCCGCAGCGCGCGTCGACTCAGCAGGAAGTTCTGTCCGAAGGATTTGTTCGGCTCCAGGCCGTGCTTTGAGAGCAGGCGGCGCAGCGTGCCGATATCCGTCAGGTCGAGCGTGGGCGCGGATTGGTTGGATGCGTCGGGATGACTGCGGGAGTCATCAGCGCTTATGTCGTCTACGGTCGGTTGTGTCGGGAGGGACGTGTCACTCATCGGATGAGAATACCTTTTCTCCGAGACTATACATCAGCCTCGCACATATCGACGGTGTGCTTGCACGTTTCACGCCCAGGCGCTATCCCATGTGCTACGATCGTCTGACGGTAGCGGCCAGCTCGATACCTTGGTCGGCGGCGGCAACTCGGATACGCTTGGGCACGAACGCCGTCAGTCCATCCACCAGACGACGAGCGCCCGCTGGAGAGAGCAGAGTGACCGTCAGTTCGCGAATCGCTGGGCAGAGCGTGCGCGCGCTTTCGCGGCTTCTTCAGCGCGATTCTTCGGCGTCGCGTTCGTCTCAAGCGAGCTGAGAAGCTGTCGCGAGGTGGCGGTTATCGCGTCGACGGCGGCATTGAACGCTGCTTCGTTGGCTCGTGAAGGCGTGTTGAAGCCACTAATCTTGCGCACAAACTGCACCGCGGCCGCACGCACCTCGTCCTCGGTCGCGGGAGGTTCAAAGTTGAAGAGCGGCTTGATGTTTCGACACATGCCCGTATCCTCGACAGAATGACCCGATGCTGCATAAGCGTCACCTGCAACGCCTGCACACGATATCATGGAAAAGTGCGTGAAGTGTGGTGGTATCGCCGCACGCAAGCACATTATGCGCATTTACCGGCGCACGTCGTTTCGCTCTAGGGTCTGTCTGGCGCATCACAGTTGGAGCAAGATGGCAATGGAGGCGACGACGACCATCGCCCGATAGGTGACCGCGCGCTTCTCGGAGCGGGTGGCGAGCCTGCGCCACTGCTTGAGGCGATTGACGCAGCACTCGACCACGTTACGGCGGGCAGAGATCGCCCGGTTGAAGGCGAGCGGGCGCCCCGGTCGGGAGACGCGACGTGCCCGCTGGTCGCGGCGCTCGGGGATGGTATGCGGGATGTGCCGCTGCCGCAAGAGCCGCCGACAGCGCGGAACGCCTCATTGCACAGGAAGGGATGCCAGGCGACAGCGTCACCCGACGATGGAGCCGCGTCCATCAGGCGGAGAGGCCGATCTGGCGCAGGAACGTCACGAGGTCGTAGAAGAGGTTCTCCTCGACGATCTGCTCGTTGTCCCAGCGGGCGACCGTGCAGAAGTCGATGTCGAACCGCTTGCCGGTGGGTGGGATCTCTTTGCCGTCGGCCCCGCGCATCGGGCCGGTCATGGTCCCAGTGAAGTGGGCCACGGAGCACGTCCAGTCACCCGAGGCAATCAAGACTTTGTAGGGCCGGTTGTCGAGGTGCTCATCGGGAAAGGTCTTGAAGAACTCGATGGCCTCGACGCGGTGATTGTCCACCCCGTGCGTGGGAGGCTGGCCGGGCCACCTGACGATGACGACCGCCTTGTGGAGCTGGGCGAAAGTCTCGAGATCCTGAGCGTTCCAGGCGTCGACCAGGGTCTGCATGAGCTCCTTGTTGCGTTCTTCCGCATTCGTCGCCACGGTCTCCTCCTTTGCACGTTCCCGCTGACTGTGTTCCCGCTGACTCCCGTGCCCCGTTGTCGGCAGCACCGGTGCATGCACGAGCCGCCCACGCCGCCTCCGTCAATTCCTCGCATCCTGGCGTCGGGTGCTCCTCGTGCACCCTCCCCAAGGACGAGTGCCGCTCTCTTCCTCCCATTCGTCAGACACGCGGTATTGGCATACAGAAGGTGGGCGAGCGGGCGCGGCTCACAGCACAGTTGGTACCCCAACCGGTCGACATGCTTCGCGTCGGCAGTGAACCCTGGCCGAGGATAGCGCCAGGGTTCACTGCCACGCACGTGAAGGGCGCTCTTTTCGTGTCAGGCGGCACGACTTCAGCCCATGAACTTTACCAAGGCGCTGTTGACCTGCTCTGCGTGGGTCCAGGCGATGGCGTGCGGGCCGCCCTGGATGGCCACCAGTTGCACGTCTTTGATCATGCCGGGCAGCCGTTCACCTGTCTTCGGGAAGGGCAACACGCGGTCGTCATCGCCCTGGATGACCAGCATCGGCACGTCGATCTTCGGCAGATCGGCGCGGAAGTCAGTCTCCCACGTCGGAACGCAGGCTACCGCGGCGGTGGCCGAGGCGCTCGCGGCGATGTTCCAACTGGCCTGGTATGCCTGGTCGCTGACCAGCGTGCCGCGGAATTTGTCGATATTGTAGAAGTTATCCAGGAAACCCTTCATCCATGCCGGGGCGTCCTGTCTGGCGGACTGCATAAACCCCTCGAACAGGCTCCCCGGCAGGCCGTCCGGATTGTCGGGCGTATGCAGGAGGAACGGTGGAATCGGGGAGATCAGCACCCCCTTGGCGACCAGCCCCGACCCAAACCGGCCCAGGTAGCGGGTTACCTCGCCAGTGCCCATCGAGTGACCAACCAGAGTGGCGTCGTGTAGGTTCAGAGTTTCCATGAGCATGCGAAGGTCGTTGGCAAAGGTGTCGTAATCATATCCGGTCGTCGGCTGGCTGGACTTGCCAAAACCGCGCCGGTCGTAGGCGATCACCCGGTACCCATTCTCCAGCAGCACGGGGACCTGCTTGTCCCAAGCACGGCTGCTGAGAGGGTAGCCATGAATCAGGACGACCGGCCGCCCTGAGCCGTGGTCTTCGTAGTAGAGCTCGATGGCACCGGAATTCTCCTCACCGACCTTGACGTAGGGCATCTGGAGTCTCCTTCCTAAGCACCGTGAGGTCAGATCACGATAGACACAATGGACCTCCCGCGAGTGTTCTGGCAGCACAATAGAGTCCGCTCTACCGAGCAACCTAGGTGCCGACTAGACATGGAGCAAGCGGGAGGAGCCGCCGCAAGCACGATGTCGACTGCTCGCACAGCATCCCGAACGCATATCGGCGAATCGGAAACGTCACACCTGTTACGACGCGGCACTGATGCCTAATGCCGCGAATCGCTCAATGCGCGTAGTTGGCCTTGCCTGGCGGTGTCGCTCCCCCACTCGGCGGGGATATTGACTCCGCGCTTGCCAGAAACGTCTCTGCGTAGGAAAATACCTGCTCGACAGAGGCCGCAATGGCCCAGAATTCAACATCGAGGTACGCCGTGTCCGTCCAGCAGCGCCAGGAAGTCCGCGAGCACAGCCCCGTGCGCGAGCAGTATCTCTCCGTCAAGCGGCAATACCCCGACGCGGTGCTCTTCTTTCGCATGGGCGACTTCTACGAGATGTTCGACGAGGACGCCGAGCTAGTAGCGCGCGAGCTGGAGCTGACGCTCACCCGGCGCGACTTCGGCCGCGGGCACATCTCACCGATGGCCGGCGTCCCGCACCACGCCGCTGACGGCTACATCGCGCGGCTGATCGGCAAGGGCTATCGCGTCGCGGTCTGCGAGCAGATGAGCGACCCCGCCGCCTCGCGTGGGTTGGTGGAGCGCGAGGTCGTGCGCGTCGTCACGCCTGGCACAGTCGTCGATCCCGCGATGCTCGCCGCCAAGCGCAACAACTACCTCGCGGCGGCGGTGCTCGGACGCGACGCGGTCGGCTTGGCCTTCGCCGATGTGACGACCGGCGAGTTTGCCTGCACCCAGTTCGCCTCACCGCAACCCGAGACGGCGCTGCTGCAGGAGCTGGCGCGTGTGCAGCCCGCCGAGGTGCTGATCGAGGCGGTTCCTTCGCATCCCCATCGCACTCTACGCGGTCCCCTCACGGATGTGGCCGACGACGACGGCGAGAGCCCGCGCGACGAGCTTGCCGCCCGCCTGACCGCGCTCGACCCACGCGCGCAGACGGTGGTCACGGCGTACGAGCCGCGCGCCTTCCGCGAAGACACCGCCCGCCAGCGCCTGCTCGAACAGTTCGACGTCGCCACGCTGGAGGCCTACGGGTGCGAGCACCTGCCGCTGGCGATACGCGCCGCCGGAGCCGTCGTCGCCTATCTGCGCGAGACACAGCGCGACGCGCTCTCGCAGTTCACCGCGCTCGAAACGTACAGCACGACCGGCTTCATGACGCTCGACTCGCACACCCGGCGCAATCTGGAGCTCTTCGAGAGCGGGCGCGGGGGCGGCGTGAAAGGCTCGCTGCTGTGGGTGCTCGACCGCACGCACACGCCGATGGGGGGACGGCTGCTGCGCCGCTGGCTGGGCGAGCCGCTGCTCGATCTCGGGCGCCTGCGCGAGCGGCAGGACGCCATCGCGGCGGCGGTGGACGCGGTGCTGTTGCGCGCGCGCCTCGCGCCTGCCTTGACACACGTTGGCGACCTCGAACGACTCATCAACCGCGTGCTGCAGCGCATTGCTCTACCCCGAGATCTGGTCGCCTTCGCCAGCGGTCTGCGCGCGGTGGAGGAGCTGGCGCAGAGTGTGACGGATGCGCCTGCTGGGCTCGCCGCCGCGCTCGCCGCCATCGAGCCGCTGCCTGAGCTTCGGCACCTGATCGAGCGCGCGCTGGTGGACGAGCCGCCGCTCACGCTTTCCGACGGCGGCTTCATCCGCGCCGGGTACTCCGACGAGCTCGATCAGCTGCTCTCGGCGTCGCGCAACGCCCGCCAGTGGGTCAGCGACATGGAGCGCAAGGAACGCGAGCGCAGCGGCATCGCCAACCTCAAGGTCGGCTACAACAAGGTGTTCGGCTACTACCTGGAGGTGACGAACTCGCAGCTCACCCGCGTGCCGGAGGACTACATCCGCAAGCAGACGCTCACGACCGGCGAGCGCTTCATCACGCCCGAGCTGAAAGAGTACGAGGCGTTGATCCTGAACGCGCAGGAGAAGAGCGTCAAGCTGGAGCAAGAGCTGTTCTCCGCGCTACGCACTGAGATCGCGTCGCAGTGGGCAGACGGTGTGCTGCGCACTGCCCGCGCGCTCGCCGAGCTGGATGTGTACCTCGCCCTGGCCGAGGTGGCCTCGGAGCAAGGCTACTGCCGTCCCGAGCTGGACGACGGCGACACGATCCACATCGTCGCCGGGCGGCATCCAGTCGTGGAGATGAGCCAGCGCGATGTGCCGTTCGTGCCCAACGACACCCAGCTCTCCACCAGTGACGCGCAGGTGCTGCTGCTGACCGGACCCAACATGGCGGGCAAGTCGACATACCTGCGGCAGGTGGCACTCATCACACTGATGGCGCAGATTGGCTCGTTCGTCCCCGCCGAGGCCGCCCGTATCGGCGTGGTGGACCGCATCTTCACCCGCATCGGCGCGCAGGACGACCTCGCCACCGGACAGA
>CAYRVF010000022.1:0-45611 GCA_964427535.1 uncultured Ktedonobacterales bacterium | reverse complement strand
CCGACGAGGACATGGAGCCGGATGAGCAACTGATGCGCTCCATCGAGGAGCAAATCGGGATCACCGAGAACGCGAAGAAGACCTTCCGCGAGGAGATTCTGATTCGCATCTCGGCGCTGGCCCGCCGTGGCCAGACCTTCGATTACACCAGCCATGAGCGGCTGAAAGAGGCCATCGAGAAGAAGCTCTTCGCCGACCTGCGCGACGTGGTGAAGATCACGACCTCGGCGCGCACGCCCGACCCGGAGCAACTGAAGAAGTCCAACGAGGTGATTAGCCGCCTGATCAGCGATCATGGCTATTGCCCGATCTGCGCGAACGAGCTGCTGAAGTACGTCGGCTCGCTGCTGAACCGCTAACGCATCGCGCTTCCCCCTCCCACAGCAGGAGGGGGAAGCGGACGGCGGAAGTGCGAGCGGACGGAGCGCATGGACAGCACAACTCAGACAACACCGTTCGGTGGGAGGACCAGTGCGCGAGCGCGTACGTCCACCCACTCGCACCGAGCCGCCGGGGATGAGGAGCTGGAAGATGACGCAATCCTCAATTTCGCAGCATGACTGGTCACTGCACCGCAAAGGGGCGATCGACCAGGAGCGCCATAAAGCCAAGATCAAAGAGGCCATCAAGAAGAACCTCGCGGATATCGTCAGCGAGGAAAGCATCATCCTCTCGGACGGCAAGAAGATGATCAAGGTGCCGATCCGCTCGCTGGAGGAGTACCGCTTCCGCTACGATCCCGGCCGCCAGGAGCACAGCGGCCAGGGAGACGGCGACAGCAAGGTCGGCGATGTAGTGGCCGCCGAGCCGAAGCAGGGCAAGGGCCAGCGCGGCCAGGCGGGCGAAGACCCAGGCCAGGACTACTACGAGGCCGAGGTCAGCGTCGACGAGCTGGCGGCGATGATCTTCGAGGACCTGGGGCTACCCTTCCTGGAGGAGAAGAAGCTCGCCGAGATGGAGACGGAGACCGTGCGCTTCACCGACGTGCGCAAGGTCGGGCCGCTCGCGAACCTCGACAAGCGCCGCACCATCCTCGAGAACATGAAACGCAACGCCGCGAAGGGTGACGCCCGCTTCAAGGAGCTGCGTAACGAGGACCTGCGCTACAAGGTGTGGGAGCCGACGATCAAATATCAGTCGAACGCTGTCGTGATAGCCATGATGGATGTTTCGGGGTCGATGGGTGAGTTCGAGAAGTACATCGCTCGGAGCTTCTATTTCTGGATGGTGCGCTTCCTCCGCACGAAGTACAACAACGTGAAGATCGTCTTCATTAGCCACCATACCGAGGCGAAAGAGGTGACTGAGGAGGAGTTCTTCACGCACGGCGAGAGCGGTGGCACGCAGGTGTCGTCGGCGTACGAGCTGGCGCTGGACATCATCAAGGAGCGCTACAACCCGGACGACTGGAACATTTACCCGTTCCACTTCTCCGACGGCGATAACCTGCCGTGGGATAACGAGCGCTGCGTGAATCTCGTGCAGCAGCTCATGCAGATGTGCAACATCTTCGGCTACGGCGAGATCCGCGAGGGCCATTACCGCTCGCCCAGCACGTTGATGTCGGCGTATGCCAAGATTCAGGACCGCAAGTTCATCTCCGTCACGATCTCCGACAAGACGGAGGTGTACCCTGCACTGCGCCGGTTCTTCGCGACACGCGATCCCGTGCCCGCCGCTCCCTAGACGTGGCGGGCTCCGGCGCAGCATCTGGGTCCGGAGCGATACGAGATCACCGTCCCTCCCTGAAGGAGGCGTTGGAATATGACTGAGGCGCGCGAGATAACGCCTGACGAAAGATATGTCGCGGAGCTCGAGACCGCTATCGAGCGCATCTGGGAGATCGCGCTCAAGTTCGGCCTCGATCCCTTTCCGGTGCATTTCGAGCTGGTGCCCGCCACCATCATGTACGAATTCGGCTCGTATGGGCTGCCGGGGCGCTTTAGCCACTGGTCGCGCGGTAAAGCGTATTACCGCATGAAGACGGAATATGACTATGGCCTGAGCAAGATTTACGAGCTCGTCGTCAACACCAATCCGTCATATGCCTTTCTGATGGAACAGAACGACTTGCTCCAGAACAAAGTCGTCGTGGCGCATGTGCTGGGTCACACCGATATGTTCAAGCATAATGTGTACTTCGCGCATACACCGGCGAACATGATAGACAAAGTGAGTGTTCACGCCGACCGTATTCGCAAGTATGAGTACGATCATGGCTCGCTCGAAGTGGAGCGCTTCCTCGACGCCGTGCTGGCGATCGAAGAGCACATTGACCCGAACTTTCGTGTCGCGCGCTCACCCGACGACGGGCGTGACAAACCCGCGCCGATACCTACGGGCGAGTACGACGACCTCTGGTCGCTCGAAGGGCGCAACGAGCGCCGTGCCCGCGCTGACGACGACGACGAGCCGCGCTCGCGTCCGCGTCGCGTCCCTGCCGAGCCGGAGAAGGACATTCTCCTCTTCCTCGCCGAGCACGCGCCGGACCTGCAGGAGTGGCAGCGCGACATCCTGCTGATCGTGCGCGAGGAGATGCTCTACTTCGTGCCGCAGATGCAGACGAAGGTACTGAATGAAGGGTGGGCATCGCTCTGGCACGCGCGCATCATTCGCGAGCTCGACCTGACCGACGGCGAGGTGACGGCGTTCGCGCAGATGCACGCGGGTGTGCTGGCCCCTAACCGGATGCACATCAACCCCTACCATCTCGGCTACCACATTCTCGAAGACATCGAGCAGCGATGGGACAACCCAACCGAGGAGGAGCGCGAGCGCCTGGGACGCGTCCCCGGCCAAGGGCGGGCCAAGCTGTTCGAGGTGCGTGAGACGGAGAGCGACGTCTCGCTGCTGCGCAACTATCTCACCAAGGAGCTCGTCGAGAAGCTAGACCTGTACCTCTACCGCAAAGAGGGAGACAAGTGGGTCATCGCCGAGAAGAACTGGGAGAAGGTGCGTGACGGCATCGTCGCCAGCATGACGAACTTCGGCTATCCGTACATCACGGTCAATGACGCCGATTTCAACCGCAATACGGAGCTACTGCTGCAACATCACTTTGAGGGGCAGGAGCTCGACGTGCCATACGCCGAGAAGACGCTGGAGTACATGTACCGCATCTGGGGGCGGCCGGTGCATCTCGAATCCGTGTCAGAGGGGAAGCTGGTCCGACTCTCGTATGGGGGCGAGAAGCATTCGCGAATCATCCTCGACCGGGCGGAGCGGGACGACGAGCGCTGATGCATGGCCTGGTCTCGCACGAATCTCGCACGAATCTCGCGCGTGGGATAGGATGCGGGTGTAACCGGCGCCGCGTGTGCGAACAGGGGCAGGCGAGGTATGTCTTGCCCCGACCCGCGATACGTTGGCGCGCTGTGAGCGCTGGCTAGCCTTTGAAGCGATAGCCGACGCCACGCACCGTCTGGATGAGCTGTGGGTTTGCGGGGTCGTCCTCGACCTTCTCCCGCAGCCAGCGCACATACACGTCGACCGTGCGAGTATCGCCTTCATAGTCGTAGCCCCAGACATGTTCGAGCAAGCGGTCGCGGGTGAGCACCGTGCCCTTGTTGCGGACCATGTAGGCAAGCAGGTCGAAGAGGCGTGCGGGTAGCTCAATCTGGCGCTCGCCGCGTCGCACCTCACGGCGGTCGAGGTCGATGTCCACGTCGGCCGCTGAGAGCGTGTTCTTGTCCTCCACCATGTCCGCGTGCAGGGAGGCGCTATCGGGCTGGGCGATGTCGCTACGACGCAGCAAGGCACGCACGCGCGCACGCAGCTCGTTCCAGCTAAACGGCTTGGTGACGTAGTCGTCCGCGCCCAGCTCCAGGCCGACGACCTTGTCGCTCTCGTTCGCGCGGGCCGTTAGCATCATGATCGGCACGTTCGCTGTCTCAGGGCGCGCACGCAACAGGCGGCAGACGTCGAGCCCGTCCATACGGGGCAACATCAGGTCGAGCAGCACGAGCGACGGCGGCTGTCGCTGCGCCACGTCGAGCGCGGTCGCGCCGTCCGCGACGCTCACGATATGATAGCCCTCGCGACGCAGGTTGTATGCTATCGTGTCGCGCAGGGCGCTGTCGTCCTCCACCACGAGAATGGTTCGTTCTTGCACAGTCGCACTCCCGCGATTGGTCCGCGCTCAGTTGAGCTCTTCGATCTCCCCCGAGACCATGTAGATGACATCCTCGCAGATGTTGGTGACGCGGTCTCCGATGCGCTCCAGATCATGCGCAGTGAAGAGCAGGCTCGTCACCGGCGGAATGATTGCCGGGTCCTTCGACATCTGATCGAGCAGTTCGGTGAATATCAGTCGATAGCGGTGATCGACCTCGTCGTCGCGCAGACAGATGTCGCGCGCCTGAACCACGTTGACGTCGATGAACGCCTGGATGCCGCCGCGTACCTGCTCCTGGACGATCTTGGCCAGCTCGACGAGATCCGTCATGAAGGGGAGCGGCTCGAAGTCCCGCATACGCATCGTCTGCTTGGCGATACCGACCGCGTGATCGCCCATGCGCTCCAGCTCATTGATGACGAGCTGAACCGTGATGAGCTCACGCAGGTCGCGGGCGACCGGGGCCTGACGCGCCATAACGCTCAGGCAGCGATTGCGGATGCTGCGCTGAAGCTCATTGACCTCGCCGTCGCTCGAGATCACTTCCGTCGCGAGGACTGTATCACGGCGACTCAGCGCCTGCATGGCGCGCGCGATGGCGCTCTCGACGAGCGTCGCCATCTGGATGACTGCTTCCTCAATTTCCTGCAGCTCGTGGTGAAAGGAGTCGCGCGTCATATCGGTTCAGAACCTCTCTTTGGGATAGATCCACACTCCAGTTTCTGGTGCGCGGAACGTGTGGTCCGCGTTCCGTCGCGGTAGAGATTGGCGCCGCTCCTTGAGCTGGCGCTTCGATACGACTATCCGAATCGTCCGGTAATAAAGTCCTCTGTGCGGCGATCTTGTGGCCGCGAAAACATCTGCGTCGTCGGCGCGAACTCGATGAGATCGCCCGAGAGGAAGAATCCCGTGTACTGCGAGACGCGTGCGGCCTGCTGCAGGTTGTGGGTGACGATGACGATGGTGTACTGCTTCTTGAGCTCTTCAAGCAGCTCTTCGATCTTGAGGGTGGCGATGGGGTCGAGCGCGGAGGCCGGCTCGTCCATCAAGATGACCTCGGGTTCCACGGCAAGCGCGCGCGCGATGCACAACCGCTGTTGCTGGCCACCAGAGAGGCCGAGGGCGCTATGGCCCAGGCGATCTTTGACCTCGTCCCAGAGCGCCGCGCCGCGCAGGCTCTGCTCGACCCGCGCCTTCATGTCACTCCCGCTGTGGCCGCCCTGCACACGCAGTCCATATGCGACGTTCTCGAAGATCGACTTGGGGAATGGGTTGGGGCGCTGGAAGACCATGCCGACGGACTGGCGCACGGCGACCACATCCTGGTCCGGCGCGTAGATATTGCGCCCGTCAAGCATGACTTGACCCTCGACGCGGGCTGTGGGCGTCAGGTCGTGCATACGATTGAGCGCGCGCACGAAGGTGGATTTGCCGCAGCCTGAGGGCCCCATGAGCGCAGTCACGCGGCGGTCGGCGATCTCCATGTTGACATGCTTGATCGCATGCGCTTGGCTGTAATAGACGTTCAGGTCGATCACGCGCATCTTAATCGGCCCGTCGACAGGTGAGATATGACTCCCGCCGCCCGGCTCGGGCGTCGCCTCGGGTCGTGGCTCGGGTGTGTTCCCCAGCGGATTCAGTAACATGGTCTCTCTCTATGTTCTCAACACGACATGTTCTACGTGAACGATCTTAGCGGCTGCCTGAAAGACGACGGTTCAACAACCCCGCGAGGCCGCGCAGACCAAGATTGAAGATCAGCAGCAGCACGATCAGCAGGGTAGCTGTCCCATTCACCACGGCGGCGGCGTTATGGGCAATGCCCTCGGCCTGCAGCTCGAACAGATGCACGGTGAGCGTCGGGCCAGGGAACAGCGGATTCAGCGTGAGCCATCCAGTTGTTGGGCTGCTGGTGCCAGAAGTGAAGATCAACGCTGCCGTCTCGCCCATCATTTTGCCGGCGGTCAGAATGACACCAGTAGTGAACTGTGGCAACGCGGTGGGCAGCAGCACGCGAAGAACGGTCTGCGATTTCGTCGCGCCAACGGCGGCACTGGCCTCGCGCAAATCTCCCGAGACGCTGGCAAGGGCATCCTGGCTGATGCGCACGATGAGCGGAAGATTCAGGACTGCCAACGTCAGTATGCCCGCGAGCCGCGAGTACCCGAACCGCGTGCCGTAGCCGAAGGCTGTCACGAAGATGAGGTAGCCGAAAAAGCCGAGAATCAGCGAGGGCACGCCGGCGAGCATTTCGGTCGCGAACTGCACGATCGTCGTAAATCGGCCTTGCTTGGCATACTCCACGAGATAGATGGCACTGCCAATCCCGAGCGGAATGCAGACGATGAGCGCGCCAATGATGATGTAGAACGTGTTGAAGAGCGCAGGCCCGTCGTAGTTGTTGTAGCCGCTTGTCAGAAACTCCAGGTTGATGACGCCGATGCCTTGTACCAGCGTGTAGCCGATAAAGTACACCAGCACGGCGACGATGGCTGCGACGAGCACCCACAGCACACCTGTCATGGTGCGGTCGATGATCCGGGCACGCGCACGTCTGGCGGCACGTGCGTTCGCCGATGGCGGATTTGGAGCGGTCGTACGCTCTGCGATGCTGCTCATCCGGCGACACTCCTTGGCTCGGCTACCTGCGGGGACGACGGCGCTACCGTCACCTGCGACTTCGATGCCCGCCTGGGTTTCTCGCTTCGCACGTTGTAGGCGCTGCGAGATGCGATCCACCTGCTGACGATGACCAGTACGAGGGAGATCAGCAGCAGGATAAACGCGAGCGTCCATAATGCATCGAAGCTGAGCGTTCCAGGGGTAACTTCCTGGAAGTCGAGCAGCAACTGCACGGTAATGGTGCTCGTCGGGTAGAAATGCAAGTAGGGATAGATATTGTTGATGTTGAACGGGAAGCGTCCGGCGTTTGACCCAATGACATAGGAGACGGCGAGCGTTTCACCAATCGCGCGGCCAGTGCCGAGGACGATGCCGGTGAAGATGCCCGACGAGGCCGCGGGTAGCAGCGTCATACGTACCGTCTGCCAGCGGGTCGCTCCAAGTGCCACGCTGGATTCGCGGAGACCTACTGGGAGGGCCGCGAGCGTATCGACCGCGACACTGGTGACTGTCGGCAAGATCATGATCGTGAGCACAAGTGCTGCCGGAATCAAGCCATAGCCCGAGTAGTAGAATCCGCCAAAGAAGCTGTTATACGCCTTCGCGACCAACGGGACCAGGATCACGAGTCCAAGGAATCCATAGATAATGGATGGGATGCCGGTAAACAGCTCAAGCACTGGCTGCATGAAACGCCGCGCCCAGGGAGGCGCGATCTCGGTGATAAAGACGGCGACGCCAACGCTGATCGGAGCACTGATAAGGACTGCGAGCACTGTACTGGAGATGCTGCCGACGATCAGCACCAGGGCGCCGATCTGATTATTCCCCGGATCCCACGTCGTCCCAGTAAGCATCTGCCGCAAGCTCGCGTGGTGGACGGTAAAGGTCTGGTAGGATTTCGATCCAATAAAGATAATGATGGCGGCGATTGCCGCCACTACGATGACGGCACAGATCGCGAATACCGCCCGACTGATGCCCTCTCGTACATATCTGTTCATGGTTGCTCCCCACAATGCGTCAGGCACGCTCAAGGGGCGGGTCTATTTCACTCTCACAATGAGAGGCGTGGCACAGACAGAGCGTGCCACGCCAATCATCTCACATTACTATACCTCACACAGCCGGCTGCCTCATATCGACGCCGGGAGTGAGTGGCTAGCTCCCCGAGAACGTCTCCGGAGCCGGAGCACCCGTGGGCGTGTGGCTCTGGATCTCCGCGCTGTTGATCTGGCTGAGCTTGTAGTAGTTGCCCGCGCTGATGAGGTCATTGTTCTGGACCTCAGAGTTCAGGACGTACTGCAGGAGCGCCTTCGCAGCGCCGGTGGCAGGGCCCTTCGTGTAGGCGTGCTCGATGTTCCAGAACTTGTACTTGCCGATGTTGATGTCAGAGGCAGTCGCCTTGGCGCCGTCGATGCAGATCGGGGACGGGGCGCTGGCCGTCTGTTGAGCATTCGTCACGAAGCCCGTGGAGACGTAGCCGATCGAGCCGTTCGTGCCCGACACCGCCTGGAAGACGGCGCCGGTGTTGTCCTGCGTCAACGTGTTGCCCGGAACCTCGCTCGTGGACCCCAGCACATACTTCTCAAACGTGCCGCGCGTGCCAGAGTTCGAGGGGCGATTGACGACCGTGATCGGCTCGGTCGGGCCGCCGACCTGACTCCAGTTTGTGGTCACGCCCGTGTAAATGTCCTGAATCTGCTTCGTAGTGAGGTTGTCGACCTTGCCTTTGAGGTCCGGGCTGACGACGAGCGTGAAGGCGACCGCGGCCACCTGGTGGTCGGTCAGGCCGCTGATCTGCTTGTCCGACTGGAAGAGGTCCGACATACCGATCTGCACGGCGCCGTTGTTGACGTCGGTCAGGCCCTTGCCGCTACCGCCCGCGTTGATCGTGCTGTGCGTGCCGTTGGTCTTGTCGAACTCGGACGCCGCCTGCGCGATGAGGGGCTGCAATGCGGACGAGCCGTCCGCGGTGATCTCGCCAGAGACATTGTAGTTCGGTGCGGTGCCCGTGCCGCCACCCGACTGCTTGAGATCGGCAACGGTGACCTGGCACGACGTCAGAGTGTTCGCGGTCGATGTGCTCGTGGTGCTGCTAGTTGTCGAGCTCGGGTTACTGCAGGCCGCGAGCAGCATCGTCGAAGCGACGACCGTGCCCAGCGCTGCTTTCCCAGTAATTGAGCGGATCGCCGAAATGCGATCGATCATGAGTCCTCCTCAAACCATTCCTACATGCACTCTCAAATAGAGTGAAATGCCATTGCGGTGCGCGCACTGTGGTCTGTCTCTCAAGTAGAGAGTCGTTCGGTGGCCGACTGTAAGATATCGCGCCGACGTTAATCAAATTTGTAATGTGTATTAAGCTGCTGTTAAACAGGAGCAGGGTGCCGCGCGATTCGGCGTCTTCCCGCGCTCAGGCGAGGGGGCAGCTCGGGTGGGGTATACTTCAGGCGACTGTCACGACGCCATTGCGTGGCGCCTCGATCTGGAGCACGTGTCTGGAGCTAGAAGAGACATAGGCGGACTCATGCAGCCCGATGGCTTGCCTTTGCTGCTACTCGCGTTCTTCGGCGGCGTCTTCGTCTCGGCGCTCGTGCTGCTGGCGCGGCTGCGCGATACGATGCGCCGGCGTGAGATCGCCGAGGCCACGCTCGCCGTAACCGCGCGCGAGGTCGAGCGTCGCCGCGTCGATGCGGTCGAGGCGCACGAGTTCTCGCGCGAGCTGCTCGACGCGTTTCCGCGCCCGGTCTTCATTACCGATGCCGACCGTGTGATCGTGATGGCCAACCGCGCCGCCTTCGCGCTGACCCACCTGTCACGCGAACAGGTGCTGGGGCGTGTCGCCGCGACGGTCATACAGGATTACGATACGATGCGGCTGCTGCTCGAAGCCTCTGAGACGGGCGAGGCTCAGGAGCGCACATTTCACCGGCCGACGACCGGGCAGACCTGGCGTGTGGCCGTCACACCGATGAACTTGCTGTCAGGTGGCGCCGCACGATCTCCTGCCGACCGCATGGACATCACGAACTACATCCTCACGATTGAGGATCTGACCGAGCTCCGACGGCTCGAGACCGTTCGACGCGACTTCGTCTCGCACGTCTCGCACGAGCTGCGGACACCATTGGCGGCCATGCGGTTGCTCGCCGAGACCCTGGTCGGAGCGCTCGACTCCGATGCGGAGGCCGCGCGCGAGTTCGCGCAGCGCATCACGGGCGAGATCGATCACCTCTCGCAGATGGTCGCGGAACTCCTCGAGCTCTCACGGATCGAGTCGGGGAAGATCACGCTGCGCCGCGAGCCGACGGATATCGCCGGACTGATCGAGGTGGTCGTCGATCGCACGGCGCCGCTCGCCGCGGAGCGTGACATCGCGCTGCGGAGCAGCATCCCATCCGAACTTCCGGATGTCGACGCCGATGCCGGCCGTATTGGCGAAGTGCTCATCAACCTCATTCACAACGGACTGAAATACACGCCGTCCGGCGGACAGGTGACGATCTCCGTCGAGCGCGTCGCGCCTGGCAAGGCGCCCGCCGCACGAACAGGCTGGGTCAGCACGCGGGCTCCCGAGGATGGGGGGAGCGCGCCGCGCGAGCCCGTCGTCGTGGTGCATGTCGAAGATAGTGGTATTGGCATCACGGAGGACGATCTGCCACGTGTCTTCGAGCGGTTTTTCAAGGTCGACCGCGCGCGCACGCGTATCCAGCCTCCCGCATCGTTCGACACGCCCGACGAGTTGGGTCACTCGACCGACCCGCTCGCCAGCGCTGCCGCGGGCACGGGCCTCGGGCTGGCCATCGCCAAACATCTCGTCGAGCTGCACGGCGGACGCATCTGGGCGGAGAGCCGCGCCGGGACGGGCAGCGTCTTCTCGTTCTCGCTGCCCATCGCCAGCCCGGCATTAGGCTCGCCTTCGGCGGACCGCTCCACCCCTGTGGGGGCGAACGGCGCCTGATGGGAGTGCTTACGCGGCGGGCTGATTGGGTGCGCTAGGGATCGCTGGCAGGAGATGCGCCGCGACCGGCGGCAGTTGCACGTACAGATCGGCGCCGGTCAGCCCCGTGCGCCAACTCCGCGCGGCAGCGAGGTCCGCGACGAAACCAGCCTGCAGATCGGTGTGGGTCGCCTGCCACATCAGGCTGATCGCCCGCCGTGCGAACGCGATGTCATTGCGCGGCTCGATGCGGTCGAGGTCCTCGAAGAAGAAGCCGCAGCTCGTGAACATCCACTGCGCGAAATATTGGGCGTCGAGAAGCTGGAGCGTGGAGGTCCGTAGCGCCGCGCTCGCTGGAGCGTGCCCCTTGACGCCAAACCGCGCCCAGAAGTCATCCTCACGCATCCAGCCGTTGCGCAGGCTTAGATACGCATCGCGCGCGCCCCAGAGGTCGCCGAGCGTGAGCGGGCCGACGCGCTCGAAGATGCCGTCGATCTTCGCCGACAGCGCGCGGAAGGCGGAGAGCAGCGCGGGCTTCCAGGAGGAGTCGCCTTCCGTACAGGAGCAGCCAGTGCTCCAGCGCGCGACGCCATGGGCGCAACTCCACGCACTGGGCGTGTGAAGCGAGACTTCGGCGACGGGCGGATGCTCCCTCAGGTAGCGGCCCAGTGACACCGCCTCGAAGCCGAACGCCCGCGCACCCTCATTCACCAAGTGCGCGAGGAACTGGTCGCGCCAGGGCTTATGGTGGCCATACAGCTCGCCATCGGTCGCGATGACGATAAGCTGGTCTTCGCCACGTCGTACCTTCTCAGGATTAACGTGGTTGGGCAGACACGAGGCGGCAAATGCGTCGGCGTTGCTGGTCATGTCCCAGTCGAACGAGACGCCACCGCTCAAGGGGCCGTTATAGAAGAAGACGGTCATCGTGCGTCCACTAGGCAGGCGCACGAGATACGGCTCCGTCGGGTCAGTGGCCTGCGCTGCCTGCCAGGGCGCGAGCACGGTGTAACGCACGCCTTCATCGGCGAGGATATCCAGTGTGTCGAGATCGATCGCGGTCTCGGCGAGCCACATGCCTTCCGCCGGATGCCCGAAGCGGGCGGCGAAGTCGGCGAGGCCCCAGCGAATCTGCGTGCGCTTGTCGCGGGACGTCGCAAGCGGCAGAATGGTGTGGTTGTATGCCTGGGCGAGCGCGTTGCCAACTCCGAAGCGCTCGACGTTCTGACGGTCGGCGGCGAGAATGCGATGATACACATCCGGGTGCGCCTGCTCCAGCCATGCGGCAAGCGTCGGCCCGAGGTCGAAGCTTATCTGCTCGAAGTTGCCTTCAAAGGCATTGGGCGCGTAGCATTCCGCGGTAATCTTTTCGTTGAAGTTCTCGAACGGCGTCGCACCTGGCTCACGAGGGATCCGACCGGTAAATGGGTCTTCGCGCGGTGGCTGGTAGAAGTGGCCGTAGAGACAGACAAACTGGTGCGTGTTCAAACTCGTGGTCATGATCACACTCCGGCATTTGCGCGGCCTGCGTCATCGCAGCGCGCACGTCATTGCGTACTCGTCAGGCGTCCCGGTCGAGTGTCGCTAGCGTAGGTGAAGGCGGGCGGGCTGTCAATCATTTGCGGCCATACGTTAGGCCTAGCCTGCTTTTCGCGATGCACCGGCGACCTGAACATGCAGGGCAACTGTTGAGTGCGCGTTAACCAAGAACCGTGCCAAATCGAGCGAGGTGTCGAACGGCGCCCGGTTGTCGTATAGCCATAACTACACTATACGCTGTCGGATGTTGCAGTGATGGGTCCCTGGGGAACATTTTTGTTGCAATTGGACGGTGCGGAATGGTTGTGTCCACTCGATGCGGGTAATAGTCTCCACACTATATACGAGCGAAGAGTCTATTCGGGATATGATGACAAAAGTGTTGATGATGATGACAGTTTACATGCTCAGCCTCTCAACTGACGCGCACGATCTCTCTCCGCTGCCCTACACTCTGCACACTGCGTTAGCTCTCAGCCTACTAGCGGCGCGCCGCCATAGAAGGCGCTGTGCAGGATAGCGCCATTAAAGGTTCTGCTGTGGTAAGCGGCAAGTGTTCTGCTGACATGTCGCTTCTAAAGCTCGGTAGGGCAGGGCATTCGCGGGATGTTTGAGCGGTCGCGGTAGTGATGAGCGTGCGCACGCCGCCAGCAAGGAGCGCTGGCGGCGTGCTTATTGTCGGAGAACGAGACGCCTATCCGGATGTCAATCAGGCCGATGCGCGCGAAGGCGCCTGCGCCGAAGTCAGGAACTCTTCATATGCCTCGCGCAGGCGCGGGTAGCGCAGCAAGAAGAACGTCGCGTACTCGTGGTCGAGCGGGCGCGGTTGCTTCAGCAGATGCATGCCCGCTTCTTTGAGCAGCCGGTTGCCCTTCCGTCCGTTGCACGCACGGCAGCAGGCGACGAGGTTCTCCCAGGTGCTCTGGCCGCCACGAGACCGGGGCACGACGTGGTCCAGCGTCAGCTCGCGCAGGTGCTTGCCGCAGTACTGGCAGGTCTCGTCGTCGCGCAGCAGAATATTAGCGCGCGTCGGGCGCAGCGCCATGCGTGGCACCCGCACGTTCGCGAGCAACTGTACGATCACCGGCTCTTCCGTGAGCAGGCGGCGTGCCTCAATGCTCTCTTCGATCAGACGGCGCGCGTTGTCATTGACGAAGGCGACTTTCTGCTTCGCGAGGAGCACGACAAGGCGGCGCTCTGGAATCACAGAGAGCGGCTGAAGCGATGCGTTCAACACAAGCACCGGCATCGGCGACTCCCTCCAACTTCCGCACTTCCACGGCGAACCGTCGCACGGCGGAGAGTGAAGTCGCATGCCGGCGGGCAAGTCACGGGGGTGTGGTTGCCCGGAGGGGGTGCGCTATCTCTGCCGTCTGTGGCGGCCGCGACCCAATCGTGAGAGGGCGCCGGGTGTTCTCCGCGCCCGACCGCGTCGAGGCAACAAAAAAAGCACGTCGTACACGACGGAGGCGTGACAGACAGTATCTGTAGCTGTCAACACATCTCTCGCCAGCATGACGTGCTCCTCAGGCCGACGTTTGCCCGCATCTGATGGTCGCCGAAGCGAGCCACCATGCGCAAGCAAACTGGTCGGGGTGAGAGGACTCGAACCTCCGACCTCAGCGTCCCGAACGCTGCGCGCTAACCGACTGCGCTACACCCCGAAAGCGGTTCTCGACGCGAGCACCAAAGAGGTCGCGATTCCAGACAGGAACCGTCCTCAGTGTGTCTCACACGCGCAGTATAGCACATGCCATTCACGGCGCGCAAGGTTGGCGCGTGCCCTTCGACGCGTCCGATCGTGCTATGCTTCTCCGTAGAGTTGAGCCGCGTCAGCCGTCCCTGGACGGCGCGCTCACCCCTCCACGATGGCGCATGATGGCGCGTCTGCCAGGGGACACACGGAGAGGATGGCGACCGATGGACGTCGAGCGCGAGCATGTGGTCGTGAAAGATAACCCGGACGAGAGTCAGTATGAGGCCGAGATCGACGGCCACCTCGCGTTCGTCGAGTATCAACTATCGCGAGACCGCATCATCTTCATCCACACAGAGGTTCCCGAGGCGCTGTCTGGGCGCGGCATCGCGGCGAAGCTGGCGCAGACCGCCCTCGACGACTCCCGCGCGCGCGGCCGCGCCGTGATTCCGCTCTGCAGCTACATCGCCGCCTACATCCGCCGCCATCCCGAGTACACCGACCTCGTGCCCGAGGAGTACCGCGAGCGCCTGCTGCGCGGATAAGACTCCGGCCCACAACCGCTCTGTAGTTGACGCTGCCGCGCACGCGCGCATATAGTTAAAGCAGACGGACGGCATGTACTGACCACGACGAGCGGAGGTGGGCGACATGGCCATTCCCCAGGCGGTAGCCGTCTCACGGCGCGGGCCAGGTGTGCTCGACATCATCAGCGGTGTGTGTGTATCAGGCGCGTGGTTCATGCCGTGGAGCGTGATGCTTTTTCGTTCTATGGCGCTAGCACCCGCCTTGGCTCCTCTAGAACTCAGCCCGTATGCGCTCGCCCGGGACCCGGCGGGCCAGTTCTCCTGGGTGCTGCTGCTGTTGGGACTCTGCCTTGTCGCGCTGGGATTTCGCCTCGCCCTCCGCACCCGTCGGACGTACCTCGACGGCGTGGTGCAGGTCGCCGTGACGCTGGCGCTCGTCGTCGTGATCGAGCACGTGCTGTCGTTGATGGGCATCTTCGCGATACTCGGCGACACTGCCGAGCGTGGAGTCTTTCTCATGCCGGACCTCGGCGGCTTCTTCACACTAATCGGCGCGGGCTGCGCGGTGGTGGCGTGCGTCGTCGTCTGGCGCCGGGGGCCGTAGCGGCGCCGAATCGCGTAACTTATCACCACTTTTCGACGAGGGTTGAACTCTACGACCTCTTGTGCTACCCTTAACTGCTGGAAATGTCCAAAGCTTCTGAGTCCAGGAACGACGGCGTTCGCTGCCTACGCAGGCACAGGAGGACCGTAAGTATCCATGCAAACCTACAATTACGAGACTATTTTGCGTGCTATTGGCCGGATGTTGGATTTGAGCGAGGTCCGCACCTTTGCGCTGCGCGAAGTCGACGATGGGCTGGCGCTTGACTTGCTTGACGGCTCATCCGAGCAGACTCGGGCCATCACCTTCAATCTGGCCGACGTGGCCGGGTTGGTCGACTGGGTACGGGCGGACGAGCTGGTTCCTCTGTACGAGCGCGCATACGCCTCGAACGAGGGAACGCTGCAGCATTTCCTCCAGCGGCACTCGCGAGAGCTGGTTGGGTCTTCACGATAACGAGGGAGAGCACCAACAACGCTCTTCTCCTCTAATAGGTGGGCGGGTTCCGTACGGAACCCGCCCCTTTTGTTTGGTGCGCGACGAGGTGACGTCTGTGCTTTGTCGCTCCAAAGCTGATGCGTTGCCAGCGTCGTGACGGCCCGCGTATAATGGCGGCGTATGCCATCTTCGCGAGGATATCACGGATGTGGACACGCGAATGGGCAGCGTCGTGCGCACGACTGGGAAAGTGATGAGGGCGGACTATGCCTGGCAAGCGATCTTCTAAACCGTCTGAGAGTGAGTCTCCAATGCCTCCACGTACACCTCTGACTGCGGACGAGATCCGCACGCGTTTCTTGCGCTATTTCGAGGAGCGCGGCCATATGCGCGTGCCGACCTCGACGCTCATCCCGCCTGCCGACGATCCCACCGTGCTGCTCACGACCGCTGGCATGCAGCAGATGATCCCATACTTCCTGGGCAAGGCGACGCCTCCAGCGGTCCGTCTGACCTCCGTGCAGAAGTGCTTCCGCACGACCGATATCGACTCAGTGGGCGACTCCTCGCACCTCACGTTCTTTGAGATGCTGGGCAACTTCTCGGTCGGTGACTATTTCAAGCGCGAGGCCATCACCTTCGCCTGGGACCTGCTGACCAACGGCTACGGCCTGCCCGCCGACCGGCTCTACCCGACCGTGCATCCGGATGACGACGAGGCGCCCGCCCTCTGGCAGGAGATCGCGGGCATTCCTGCCGAGAGCATCACTCGGCTCGAAGACAACTGGTGGGGGCCTCCAGGGGCGTCGGGACCATGCGGGCCGGACTCCGAGATCTACTACGACCGCGGCACGGCGTACGGCTGCGGCGAGCCTGACTGCGCGCCGGGCTGCGACCGCTGCGAGCGCTACCTGGAAATCTGGAACCTCGTGTTCATGCAGTTCTTCCAGGACACCGACGGCACGCGCACGCCGTTGGAGCGGCGCAACATCGACACCGGCATGGGCCTCGAACGCCTGACGATGGTGCTGCAGGGCAAGAACTCCGTCTTCGAGACGGATCTCTTCCGCCCGATCATCGACAAGTTCGCGGCGCTGGCCGGTACGGAATACGGTGTCGATCCGGAGCACGACCGGGCGCTGAGGGTCATCGCCGATCACGGACGCGCGCTGGTCTTCCTCGCGGCGGACGGCGTGCTTCCCAGCAACACAGGGCGCGGCTATATCTTCCGTCGCGTGCTGCGACGCGCGGTGCGCTACGGCAAGATGCTCGGCATCGATCACGCGTTCCTCGCGGAGGCGGCGCAGACGGTCATCGACCTGATGAAGGGGCACTATGAAGAGCTGGCGGCGCGGCGCGACCAGATCATCGAGGTGCTCAGCGTGGAGGAGCGCAAGTTCAACGCGACGTTGACGGTCGGCTTGCAACTGCTGAACCGCGAACTCGACCGGCTGGCCGAGGCGGGCGAGCACATCGTTCCCGGCGAGCTGGCCTTCCGTCTCTACGACACGCACGGCTTCCCCATCGAACTGACCGAGGAGGTCGCCCGCGAGCGCGGCATGGCGGTGGACCGCGCGGGCTACGAGGGCGCCATGCTGCGCCAGCAGGAGCAGGCGCGCGACCTCGTCGTCTTCATGCGCAAGCAGGAGGAAGAGGCCTGGGCCGACCTGAGCAAGTCGCTCCCGACGACGAAGTTCTCAGGCTACTTCGGCGTGGATGGCGAGAGCGAGGTGCTGGCGCTGGTCTCGAACGACACGCCCGCGCAGGAGATCAGCGCGCCGCAAGAGGCGTCGTTGGTGCTCGCTGAGACGCCGTTCTACGCTGAGGCGGGCGGGCAGATCGGCGATACCGGCTACATCAGCAGCGCGACGGGCGTCTTCAAGGTGCTTGACACTCAGCGCGCCGTGCCTGGATTGATCGTCCATCGCGGCCGCATGGTGGAGGGGCATCTGCGCGTCGGCGAGGAGGTGCGGGCGCAGGTCGACGGCGAGCGGCGAACGCATGTGATGCGCAATCACAGCGCCACCCACCTGCTGCATCGCGCGCTGAAGGACGTGCTGGGCGAGCAGGTGCATCAGCAGGGCAGCCTCGTCGCGCCGGACCGGCTGCGGTTCGACTTCAACATGCCGCGCGCGCTCACCCTCGACGAGCTCTTCGAGGTCGATCGCCGGGTGAACGAGTTGGTGCTCGAAAACTATCCGGTCACGACGAAGATCATGCCGTATCGCGAGGCGATCGCGACCGGCGCGATGGCGCTCTTCAGCGAGAAGTATGGCGATGAGGTGCGTGTCGTGACGATGGGGCCGAGCAAGGAGCTCTGCGGTGGCACGCATGTCGGTGCGACGGGCCAGATTGGCGTCTACGTGACAACCCAGGAGGCCAGCGTCAGCTCTGGCACGCGGCGCGTCGAGGCGCTGACGGGCACTGGCGCGGAGGACTTCTTCCGTAAACGCAACGACACCGTGCTCTCGCTCTCGTCGCGGCTGCAGACCAATCCCGATGCCCTCAACGAGCGGGTCAACGCCCTGCAGGAGGAGCTGAAGGAGGCGCAGCGGCAGCTCGCGCAGGTCCGTCGCGGGCAGAGCCGCGAAGAGGCCCAGCGGCTGGCGTCTGAGCCGCAGACCGTGAATGGCGTCCCGCTGGTGGCGGCAGTCGTGGCTCCGCGTGACGAGAAGGCGCTGCGCGAGATGGGCGACGCCGTCCGCAGCCGTCTCGGCTCGGGGGTGATCGTGCTGGCGACGGAGAATGACGGGCAGGCGCGATTCATCGTCACGGCGGATGAGGCGACGACCAGGCGCGGGCTGCACGCCGGCAAGATCGCCTCAGCGTTGGGCGAGCGCATCGGCGGCAAAGGCGGCGGGCGCCCCGATTCCGCGCAAGGCGGCGGCAAAGATCCGGGCCGTCTGCAGGAAGCGGTCGCGACTATTCCTGGCGTCATCCAGGCAATGCTCGGATAGCGACATCGCCGTCCGTGCCTCGTATTCCTTCCGGCCAGCCGCATCGCATGACGCGGCTGGCCGGTTGTTCTCTGCAAGTTTAGCCGGATGCTCTGCTGTATATGAGCCTGATCACAGCGGACGGCACAACGCCTGTCGTGACCGCCGCGCCGCTCGATCTCTCCACTGAGCAGGGGGCAGCCGCACCTGCGCTGGTGCCCCTCGCCGTGCCCGCGCCACTCGAACCTGGCTATTACGTAGCCGTCTCCTCGGACTATGCCCTCTCTGCCGCAACCTGCTCGTGGATCGTCCAAGTCACCGCCACCTGAACCGCGCGTGGATCGGCAGCGAACGCGCTCTCGCTGCATTCTCTGGTCAGTGCCGCCATCGCACCTCGAGTTACATCGCTCCTACTGACGACTCGGCGCGACGGCGCAGCAGTGGTTCGCGAATCGCTCGTGCGTCGAGCGTGGTCGCACCAAGAAAGGCGGCGAAGCGCGCACAACCGCGACTCCAGGCCTCCGCGAAAGCCTCATCTGTGCCGAGAGCCTCGTCTTCCAACCACAACCCCAGGATGACGAACGTGTTGGTCGTGCGGTCGAGTTTGCCATCGACACGCGCGACGAGCCGGTCGCCCCACAGTATGGGCAAAGCGTAGTAGCCAAACATGCGCTGGTGTTCGGGCTTGTAGACCTCCCACACGTAGTCGAAGCCGAACAACGCGGTGGCCCGCCCACGCGCGCAGACGGGATCGAGCGGGGCAAGGAAGACCGCCTCATCTGCGGTCGTCGCCTGCAGTGGCGTCCACTCCTGGGGTATGCGTCCCGCGCTCACCTCGCGCAGCGCCGCGGCGTCGCTCCCGAGCGCGTAGTGGACCGATTTCCAGCCTTCAACCCGCACCTCGATGAGCTCACCGCCGGCCAATAGCTCCTCAAGGATTGGCTTCGTGTTGTCAAATGGCACACTGCTGTAGAACGTATCGCTCGTACGTCGCATCCGTGACAAGCCAGAGAAGCTGACATCTTTTTTATCAGGAAGCGGGCAGCCTCCGTCTTGTCGCTCTCGCGGATGAGGTGCGGGGGCACAACCGTCTCCGTGAGTGCGTACACCCGCTCGAATCGCTCGCGGTGGTGTGTCATCACCTCGCCAGTGCGCCACAGATAATACAACGCTAGCGCGCTGTCCTTGCGCCCGCGATAATGCAGCGTCCGCGTCCGGGTTGCCATCGCGAAGTCGCGATTGCTCACGGTGCCGCGCTCGCGCAGAACGGTTCGCATTTCCACGATCGCATCGGCATGGTCGCGTGCCATTCCGCCAAGTCGCGTACCGCGTTCGGCCTCGCGGCGCATGACCGCGCGCCAGTGGGGAAGCTCGTCCATTGGCCGGAGGGCCAGCCAGCCTCCCCAGTCGAAGAACTCGCGCCGCCGGTAGGCCAACTCTTCCCACAGACCGGATGTATAGTCGAGCACACGACTGTGCAGTGCGATATCGTGGCTGCGAGCGATGATCTGCAGCGGGTCGAGCTGCAGATACTCCATCGCGCGCATGGCCTGCTCGGTGCCCGCGCTGCCGCGCCAGCGCCGCCCCGGCCACAAGCCCTGCTTGCCCAGAATGAAGCGGCGGGCTGTCTCGATGTCGATGGTCAGCATGAGTGAGGACCTGCAGTTGAGATGTGAAGCGTGACAGGTTTACCCCTGCCGCGCCGGACTACATTACGGGAGTGTGGATGCTCAGTCAATCCGGAGCCTCGCCCAGCGACGACGCTGACATGCCCGAGTAGAGTGACGCGGGATGGTATTCCCTCTGGTCTGTGACGCAGTTCACAAAGCGAGCGGCATGTAGGACTTTTATCCAAACGCCTGTAGTACTTTCGCGAGCGGGAGTCATAGCAGGTAACTCCACAGCGTACTAGAGACAGAGGGTGGATTCCCTCACATCGCGTTCTCGTCTGGGCCGGCGCACACGATTTTCCGGCGTTCGCAAAAGGGGCCTACATATGCTGCGGGTCGTGCGATTCGCTCCAGCGGCTGGCCTGATGGACGTTCTCGCGTCGCTCGACCGCGTTTCAGGCCGCCAGATAGCCGTCGTTTTCCCACATGGTAGCCCGTGTGCGTTGGGGAATCCGGCGGACCTCAGCGTGCTGGCCGAGCACTGCGAGCGCCGTAGCATCGAGCTGACGCTGATCGGCGGCGATAGTGTCTTGCGCGCGTACGCGGTCGCGGCGGGTTTCTCAGCCGCGACGAGCATCGGCGAATGGCAGGCGCTCGACGGTGCCGATCAGCCGGATGACTCTATGGATGTAGCTGGACGGCCCGCGTTCTCCTTCGTGCCCACACACGTCGCTGCCGGCGAGGACGATCCCGAAGGACTCTACGATCCCCTGCGGAACGATCCACCGGTCTTTGTCGCCGAGCTCCGCGAGGAACATATCACTTACCCGCCAACCGCTCGTGATGGCATCACGCAGTTGCATCCTGTGCTAGCCGAGTGGTCGAGCGATGCCGAGCAGGCCAAGGCGCTGCTGCGCGCTGCCGAGCGCTACGAGGAGCGAGTCGCCACGCGCATCCGGCGGACAAGTGGCGCAGCACCGTCGCCCGAGATGGAGATTTCGCGAGTCTCCGGGTCCACTCCAGCGGAGTCTGGCGAGTTCCGCGCCTAGGCCATAAGCCATAGGGTTCAAGCGCGGCGTCCGTCCTCAGGTTCCTCGCCTAATACGCCGCTCCGCGCATTCCGGGCTCGCGGTTCCCCAGTGATATACTGCAGTACCGCTGAAGACGGGTTCCACCTGATCGGAGAAGCGGCACGGCCGGCGGTTCGCCCGCATGTCTCCTGAGAATTGGGGGGCCGTGGCTACCTCTCCGTATGCATTAGAGGAGAGTCGCATCGTGCCGCACCGTCCACACGAGGGTCCCACTCCGCCAGCAGAGAACCAGCCGCAGTCGAACGGGAGTGTAGGTGGCGAGGACGCCAGCGCGTATCTCAGCGGCGAGCGCATCGTTCCCCGGCGTCTGCGTCCCGACATGACTGTCGCGGACCTGATCGACGAAGGATTCCAGGCGTATAACGCCGGACGCATAAATGAAGCCGCGCGACTCTTTGCCCGGCGCATGCTCGATCCAGACGAGGATGTCACCATCTGCCTGACGGTCGCGGGCGCGATGACCCCGGCGGGTGTCGGTGGCAGCATTCTCACACTGCTTGAGCGCGGCGCGATCGACTTTCTGGTCAGCACCGGCGCAAACCTCTATCACGACATCCACTATGCGCTGAACTATGCGCTGCATCGGGGCTCCTTCAAGCTGAGCGACCCCGAGCTACATGAGGCGGGTGTCATTCGTATCTACGACGTGCTCTTCCGCGATGAGGTATTGCTCGACACCGACCGCTTCATTCGCGAGTGCCTCAAGACGTTCCCGCAGAGGCCCATGTCCACGGCGGAGCTGCACCATCTGCTCGGCGAGCGCCTGCTCGAGATTGGCGTTCAGCCGGAGCACTCGGTCGTGGCGATGGCGGCGAAGTGGAACGTGCCAATTTATACCTCCTCGCCGGGCGACTCCTCTATCGGAATGAACCTCGCGCGCCATCAGCTCGACGGCGGCGGCCTGACGATCGACCCGCTCTATGACGTGCATGAGACGACCGCGCTTGTCCATGCCGCCACCAAAAATGGTGTTCTCATCCTCGGCGGCGGCTCGCCGAAGAACTTTTATCTGCAGACGCAGCCCCAACTGTGGGAGGTGTTGGGTATCAACAAGGGCGGGCATGACTACTTCATCCAGATTACGCAGGATGCGCCGCACTGGGGCGGGCTCTCGGGCGCGACGCCATCGGAAGCCGTCTCATGGGGCAAGATTAAGCCCAACATGCTCGAAGATACCGTTGTGGTTTACGCCGACACAACCGTCGCGTTCCCACTGATTGCCGCGTACGCCGTCGCGCGGGCGGCGCCGCGGCCACGTCGCGAGCTGTACCTGCGCCGCGAGGAGCTGATGGCTGCTCTCAAAGAGGCATATGCCAGCGGTGCCGGAGCCGAGGTAGGGCTAGACGTTGAACCGAAGATGGCGGCGGAGAACGTCGAGATTGACAGAGATCGGTAGCCCAATGCCACCCGAGCGCCAAGCTCTCGTGGGCTGGTGGATGTCGACGGGCCGGGTGGGCGTCAGGAAAAGGGGGCCGGCTATGCGTGAGGTGTTGGCGGATGTAGACCAGTGGCTTGCGTCAGGGCGGCGTGTCGCGCTGGCGACCGTCATCTCGGTCGTCGGTTCGGCGCCGCGCGGCATCGGAGCAGCGCTCGCGATCAGCGACCAGGGTGAGATCAGCGGATCGGTGAGCGGTGGTTGCGTGGAGCCAGCGGTCATCGAAGAGTGCCTGCACACCATCGCGACTGGACGCACCGTGCTGCTGAAATTTGGCATCACTGAGGAGCAGAACGTCGAGCAGATCGGCCTCTCGTGCGGCGGCGAGATTCGCGTGTTCGTCGAGCGCGCGGAGGGTCCGCTGTTTGACGAGCTGCGGCGAGATCTGCGCGAGGGCGTCACGGTCGCCCAAGCTACCGTGATCCGCATCCCTGAGCAGGGAGACGTGGTGCTTGGCGCGAAGCTGCTGATTCCCGAGCGCGGAGACGTGCTTGGCTCGCTCGGTGACGCGGCGCTGGACCGGCGGGTCACCGACACGGCACGAGCGCGCCTGGCGCGTGGGGACTCCGGGACGTTCACCGTCGAGACCGAACACGGTGAACCCGTCGAGGTCTTCATTGGCGCATACGACGCTCCGCCATCGCTGGTGGTGATCGGCGCGGGGCATGTCTCGATACCGCTCACACGCATGGCGAAGGTGTTGGGGTATCGCGTCGTCGTCGTCGACGCTCGTGAGGCGTTCGCGACCCGCGAGCGGCTGTCCGAGGCCGACGAGCTGATCGTCGAGTGGCCCGACGACGTGCTCAGGCGCATTCCGCTGAACAGCTCAACGGCAGTCGCGGTGCTGACGCACGATGAGAAGTTCGACGTTCCGGCGCTGGCGGTGGCGCTCCGATCGGGCGCGGGATATGTCGGCGCGATCGGCAGCAAGGGCACCCGCGCACAGCGCGACGCGCGCCTGCGAGACGAGGGCATCACCGACGAGCAGATCGCGCGCATCCACGGGCCGATCGGGCTCGACATCGGCGCGCGCAAGCCTGAGGAGATAGCGCTCGCGATTCTGGCCGAGATCGTCGCGACGCGCAGCGGCAAGCTCGCCCTGGCCGTGTAGTCTCGCCGCTTGCGTGGGCTGACGCGCCCAGAGAGGAGTCGCACACGATGACGGTCGAGCTGCGGCCGGTCACCGCCGCGAACTGGCGCGAGTGCGTGGGTTTGCGCACGACGGATGCTCAGGCGGATTTCGTCGCCACCAACGTGATCTCACTGGCCCAGGCGTACGTCGAACCGTACTGGATTCCCGAGGCGATCTACGGTGACGGCCCGATGGTCGGCTTCGTGATGCATGGGCGCGACCCCGACGACGATGAAGCACCGTGGGTGTTGCGGCTGATGGTAGATGCACGCTTCCAGGGGCGAGGCTACGGCCGAGAGGCGATGCGCCAGGTGATCGAGCGCTACCGGGCGACGCCGGATACGCCTGTGCTAGCCATCAGCTATGAGCCTGAGAATGTGGTGGCCGCGAAGCTCTACGCACAGCTCGGCTTTCGCGAGACCGGCGAGGTGATCGAGGGCGAGACGGTTGCGCGGCTCCAGCTCCATCCCAACGGGTAGCATGTGCGACGCCCGCTGCTTTGTCTGAGTGCGGCCGAGAGACGAAAACGCGGAAGCCGCCCGCTCGCCGGACGGCTTCCGCGTTTGCTGTATCTTCGATTGTCTAAGCGCTAGCCTTGTACAGTCCTAGCGCGGTTCTCGTTGACCGGGGCATCGGCGACTGCGGCATCGGCGACGGCGGGTGCATCTTCCACGACCTCGGGCGTGTCGGCGCGATCGCGCAGGAGCTGGTAGGACAGGATGGCCGCCGCGGTCGCGAGCGCGATGCCCGAAAGCTGGAACGATCCGATGGTGATCGAATACGCGCCGGTGCCCAGGATCAGCGTGATGCCCGCCATCAGCAGGTTGCGCGGGCGGGCGAAGTCGATGCCGTTCTCGACCCAGATACGTGCGCCGGTAGCGGCGATCAGGCCGAAGAGGACGATCGAGAGGCCGCCAAGGATGCCGGGCGCCTGCAGCGGAATCGTCTGCACGATGGCGCCGAACTTGGGGCACAGGCCCAGCAGCAGAGCCACACCGCTCGCGATGAGGAAGACGACGGTGGAATACACACGGGTCATCGCCATGACGCCGATGTTCTCGGCGTAGGTGGTGACGCCCGTGCCGCCGAAGAGTCCGGCGATAATGGTCGAGATCGCGTCGCCGAAGAAGCCCCGGCCAATGTAGCCGTCGAGATTACGGTGCGTGATCTGCCCGACCGCCTTGATGTGTCCCGTATTCTCCGCGACCAGCACAATCGCGATGGGCGCGATCAGACCAATGGCGCGGCCGTCGAAGACGGGATGCTGGAACTCCGGCAGACCGAACCACGCCGCCTTCGACACGGCCGCGAAGCTGATGTCGCCGAGGAGAATGGCCGTCAGGTAGCCCGCGAGTCCACCGATCAGGATCGGCAGGCGGCGCAGGAAGCCCGGCAGGTAGACCGCGGCGATGAGCGCGACGACGAGCGTCACACCGGCGGCGATCAGGTTGTGGGTCGGATTGAGGGGATGCTGTGGCGTGCCAGTGCTGGAGATGTCACTCGCTCCGGCGCCTGCCAGATTGAGCCCAATCACCATCACGATGGCGCCAGTCACGGCGGGCGGCATGAGCCAGTCAATCCAGCGCGTACCCGCGACGCTGGTGATGATGGCGATCACCAGATACACGACGCCTGCGGCGACGATGCCTCCCAAGGCTACCGGCACATCGACTCCGCCTTTAGTCGACGCGGCCGCCAGCACCGGCCCGATGAACGCGAAGCTGGAGCCCAGATAGCTCGGCACCTTGCCGCCGGTGAAGATGAAGAAGATGATCGTGGCGATGCCTGAGAAGAAAATCGCGGTGTTGACGGGGAATCCCATCAGCAGCGGTGCGACCACGGTTGAGCCGAACATCGCGAGCGTGTGCTGCAGGCCGAGTGTGATGCTGCTCGGCCACGGCAAGCGCTCGTCCGGAGCGATGATGCCGCCCGATTTCTGTTTCCAACTGAGCACGAGGCGTCTCCCATTAGATGCAGAGATGATGGACGATGAAGAACGCGGGGTCTCCGTCTGCTACCTCGAAAGATTGCGCGGCTTGTGCTCGGGCGAACGAGTCTGACGTGTGCCGGATATGCTGGACATACAAAAACGCCCTCCCGTCCACCGACTGTGGAGGAAGAGCGCATGGTCTGCCCGTCAGGCGACACGACACTGCTGCGCGTTCCTTCCTGGCCTCACAGGACCAGCTTAAAGGGCTGCACGGTTCCTGGATAAGACTACCATTTCCGACCCGAAACGGCAAGAGGCGGCACCAGCCCCTCCCGCCAAGGGCGCGCCATTTGGCATGCCGCTTGACCCCTTATTTGGCCTGTGCTACCCTATATCCGTTCACGAGGGCCGCGGACGTTGCGTGAGGACGACGCTGGACCTGCCTTTACGCGCACTGGGGGCGAATCCAATGAGCAAGCAAGTGTCAGAGCGCGAACTGCTCCAGCTTCAGATTCAGGCATATGAGTTTTACGCCGGATTGATCGATCGGGCTGTCGGCACGGGAACCCATGAGGCAAAGCTGCCCAAGTGGGACGAACAGCGCGCGCTGGAGTACCGCCAGCTTGCCGACCAGTTGCGGGAGCGGCTTGCCGAGCTTGAAAAGGACGATCCCCAAGAGCTCGACGCCCCCGGCGTGATTCCAGTGCCCACACCAGCCGAGGCGGAGCTCTCTGCGTCCTCTGATGACGTTAGCAACACGACGCCGACAACCAATGGGTGAGAGCGCGCGGCTTCCCCATGCTCTGTCGGCGTCGTGCGTGTGTAAGGCAATCGATCGCGCAACGGTGCAGCAATAGGTGTACTCGTGTGACTGATGCCAGCACGTCATACGTTTGGGTCCAGGAGAATGGGCAGCGCGGCTCGTCTCCATGTCAGTGGAACAACACGAGTGTCGCGAGTGGATGCCTGACTCATTGTGGGCGCCGATCCGGTGCGCGGTGAGCGCATACAGAGACGACCACGCCAGAATGCGCGCGGGGTGGGGGGAAGGAGCGAGGGTATGGCGTCGCGCTTTGTCTCGACGAGCCGGTTGGGCAACATCATACAGATGATTTCGCTCTCGCGTCAGAGTGGTATCCTCCGGGTTATTCGCGGTCACGGCAGTGGGCGCGAGATGGGGCAGATTCAGTTCTTGGATGGTGAGGCGACTTCAGCGCTTCTGGGCAGTCTCACGGGGCAGAACGCGATGAGCGTGCTCTACAATTGGGGAGAGTGCGCCTACTCATTCGAGGAATCCGCGTCGGGAAGCGGAACCGAGACGGAGAACGGCTTCCCGTGGAGCGACTCGATGCCGTCGGCTGGTGATCGGTCACCGTCGCAGTCGAGCTCGTTGAGCGGCTCGTGGCCGTCGTATGGATATTCGCAGTCAGGCGCGAGCCCCGCGGCTCCGCTCTCCTCGCCACTTCCCGGCGAACCGTATTACTCATCTTCCTCTGGATACGGCTCTCAGCCTGGATACGTTCCCCCGGCGCAGGGCACTACCGGCAATCTTCCCGACCTCGATGGCTATCACGGCCCACGCACCGCTCCCGCGCGCATCAGCTCGCCAGCGATTACGCACGCGGTGCCGAATCCAGGCATCAGCCCGGAAGTGCTGCTGGCGGTGCCCGTGCGCACGGCGCTCTCAGAGCATATCGATCGTCTCCCGCTCGACCGCCGTGAGCGAATGGTCCTGATGCTTGTCGATGGGCAGCGACGGTTGGACGATCTGGTTCGTTTGACACGACGGAACGAGCACGAGGTCTATGCCGTGCTCTCGCATTTGAACGTGCTTGGACTGGTAGTGTTTCGGCGCTAGTCTCTCTTGGGTGTGTTGCGCGCTGGCTCCAGCCAGCGCGGCGCGGCACGGCGGCGTCCGGTGGTGCTTCGGATGCTGGAGAGAGACATCTTCGGGTGGCGATGGGAAATTCGTGCCCAGGCGAGCAGAGGAGGGCTTGAGGATATGGCGCGAAGACGTGTGCGCCTGGGTGTTCGCGCGCAGCTTACGCTGATCGTGCTCTTCGGGGCGGTGCTCAGCACAGCCGCGACACTCTTTATCGCGAACAACGCGATTCAGAACTATGCGTTGCAACAAGCGCAGAACCAGGAGCGCGATAACCTCAAGATTGCGCAACTGGTGTTGACGACGCAATACGGCCAGAACATCTCCATCTCCTCAGATAACAAGCTGGTGGCCGATTCTCCCACGACGGGCCATGACTTCAACGTCGGCGCGGCGACGAACTTTGGCAAGTATCAGCTTAATGGCGACACCGATTACGTCGACTCCGTGAAGCAACTTATCGGCGGCATCGTCTCGGTCTACCAGTGCGCGAACGCGAAAGGTGCAGTGATTCCCTGCACGCGTGTCGCCACGACGCTGCAGAAGATGGGGAGCACCTCTACCTCGCTCAGCGAGCGCGATGTGAACGCTCCGCTCGACGCGCAGATCGCCCAGCATATGGCGCTGTCGGCGACTCCACGTGAGTGGCTTGGCGAACAAGCGTTGAATAGCACCCAATACTACGTCGAGTACGCCCCACTCTACGGACCGCAGCAGAACTTCATCGGCGTGCTCTCGGTGGGTGTGCCGCTCGACACCGTCACGAGCCTGCAGCGCAGCACGACGATTGAGCTACTGCTGCTCGGCGTCATCATCATGATCGCTGGTATCATCCTCGCGTTGCTCTTCGCCTCGGCGATCATTAGCACGCTGCAGCGGGTGGCGCGTCAGGTGAGCGATGCCTCCGAGCAGATCGGCAGCAGCGCCTCGCAGCAGGCCGGTGGCTCCGCACAGCAGGTGTGGGCGGTGAACGCCATCAATAAGGCGCTGCAGGGCTTCTCTGACATGGCGAAAGACATCGCGCAGCGCACCGATCAACTCGCGCTCATGGGCAATCAGGTGATTCAGCGGCGAGCCGAGATCGCCCCCGCGCAGATCGACTCGATTCTTGCGTATATGACGCGCTCGGTTCGCGACATCAGTAACTCAAGCCGCCAACAAGCGTCGCAGTACGAGCGGATGACGGGCGCGATGCAGGCCGTCATCGAGATCGCCGAACAGGTCGCCGCGAACTCGCAGCACTCTACCGCCAGCGCCGAGCGGCTGGAGCAAGTCGTGCGCCAGCTGCAGGAGCTCGTCGGTGTGCAGCGGCTCTCGCTGCGACCACGTGGTGAGTCGACCACGATGGACGAGATGCCCGCCCTCGGCTCCGGAAATAGCATGACGCCGAACCAGATGCCCGGCATGGCACAGCCAACCGTGCGCGCAGTGCGACCCGGTGGTCCGATGATGCCAGTCGGACAGCCTGTGGGCGCGCGACCAGCTCGCGGCATGACCAGCGCGAATGACATGACCGCGGCTGGGTACCCGCAGATGATGGGGCCGGGGAATGGCGATCCGTGGGGCGCCAAGATGCCCAATGGGGCGATGCCCGTCGGCGGCGAGGCGGCTCAGGCACCGATGGGCCGCATGCCCGCGGAAGCGTGGGGCGACGGCGCGGCCGAGCGATGGCAAGGGATGGCTCAGGCGCGCCAGGGCAGGGCCTCCGTTCCACAGTTTGGCAGGCAAAACGCGGACGAGCAGGGCCGCCCGTGGGGCCGGTGATCACACGCTCTGAGAGTGCATGGACGCGATGGGAGCGGATAAGGTACAATGGCGCCGGCTTCCAGACACGTTCCGTCTGGGCGAGGGTGTTCCTCAGGGAGACCGGGGAAAGAAAGGCGGGCAGCGCACATGTATGAGGATGTGCTCGCTCAGGTGCCGCTCTTTAGCGACCTGACGAAACGTGAGCTCCAGATATTGTCGGTCAACTGCCGCGAGCGCGAGTACCCGGAGGGGGCGACGCTGCTGCGGCAGGGTGAGACGGGCGTCGGCCTGTTCATTCTGACCACCGGGCGCGTGCGCGTCACGCAGCAGACGGCTGAGGGCGAGACGCGCGATCTCGGCGTGTTCGAGCGTGGCGCGGTGCTCGGCGAGATGTCGCTGTTGGATGACCTGCCGCGCACGGCCACAGCTGTCGCTCTCGAACCAGTACGCGCCCTCGTGATCCCCGTGTGGGACTTCCGTGCGGCGCTCCGCGAGTCGCCGGATATCGGCATCAAGCTGCTCGCCGTGCTCAGCCGCCGCTTGCGCCGACAAGAAGCGAGCCTCGGCTAGTTCGCCGCCATATCACGCGCCACGTGGCGGGCGCACTTGGCCTGGCTCTTCACTAGGTGTCGGGCCGGGCGGCTCGCTACGCCCGACGACGGGACGGCACGCGGATGGCGGCATCAACGCGCCCAGCGTTCCAGCATCTACGTGACGCGTTCGCGACTGTCCTTGTAAGGGCGAGGCATGCCTCGCCCGCGCCCGCCAGACACACCCACCTCCAAGAAGCACAGACATCCCCAGCATATTCGTGGAGGGTCGCTTGTGATGGATGTCCCCATCCTCCCGCTGCGTGGACCACTGCCGACGCCACAGGAGGTTGACGAGCGCCGCAACGAAGAGCCACCGGAAGCCCTGCTCAAAGGCATCGAGCAGTTCAACGCGCGCGAGTACTTCGAGTGCCACGAGACGCTTGAAACGCTCTGGAAGGCCGAGCCGCACTCGATCAGAACCCTCTACAAGGGCATCCTTCAGGTGGGCGTCGGCTGCTATCATCTGCTGCGCGGCAACTATCGTGGCGCGCTCATGAAGCTACAATCAGGTGCCGACTACCTGGAGTTCTTCGCGCCCGTCTGCATGTCAGTCGAGGTACGGCGGCTCATTGACGACGCTCGTCGTCTGCGTGCGGCGCTCCATGCGCTCGGCCCCGACCATTTTCGCGAGGTCGATCTGGCGCTCCTGCCGCGCGTCTCGCTCGCTGACGACCGGTAGTCCAGTTGGCGACATCGCGAACGAGTTGGACGCGTCGCGTTTTGTCGCCGCTGCAAGAGCCTGTTAAGCAGCCGCCCAGCGCGACCGGAGCATGAGGATGCCGACGAGCGCGCTCAACACTCCGACCTCCGCGCCGACGGCGACGGCGCCCATGTAGCTGTAGGCAATGCCAGTCATGAAGCCGACGCCTGAGCCGAGGCCGAGGCCCGCGATGAGCGCATACTCGACCGGGCTGAGGATCTCGCGTTGGGGTCGGATGAGCGGCCGGGCCGCCCACCAGATGACGGCCATCCCCAAATAACCCGCCAGCATGCCGCCAAGCACGCCGACGACGATGCTAGGCAACCCCGTGGTGACCGCGGGAGGGAAGAGCGGGCGCGCCACACCGGCGATGGCCAGTGCGGGCAGACCACCGAGGAAGAAGCCCAGCACGCCAAGCACGACGCTCATGGCAAGCAGTGTAGGTGCGAGGAGCGCGCGCCAGACGGTAGGCCCGGTATGGCGGCGGCTACTGGAGGACGGAGCCTGGGTCGGTTGCGCGACATAGTCTCGCTTGAGCCGGAGACCTAAGCCGATGCCAATGCCACTACCGAGGGAGAGCGCCGCGAGCGCGCCCGGCAGCGCGGTGGCGACGAGATCGTTGACGTAAGTAGCTGGCATCGCATAACCTCTCCGGGGGGCCAATCGGGGCGGCTTGGCAGACGCTCACGGGCGCCATCTCCTCTGCCCATCCTCCATACTCATTTTAGCAAATTTTGGCCCCATTCGTCGCCGGTCGCGCATTACGCTTTGCTATTGCCGTCGCCGAGCATGGGGATCTTCATCCCCGTCGCGCGCGCGGTCTCGATGGCCTCCTCGTAGCCTGCATCGACGTGGCGCATCACCCCTGTGCCGGGATCGTTCGTCAGCACGCGCTGCAGCTTCTCGGCCGCCTCGTCGGTGCCGTCGGCGACGATGACGACGCCCGCGTGCAGCGAGTAGCCGATGCCGACGCCGCCGCCGTGGTGATACGAGACCCACGACGCCCCGCTCGCGGTGTTGAGCAGCGCGTTTAGGATGGGCCAGTCGGCGATGGCGTCGGAGCCGTCGCGCATGGCCTCGGTCTCACGGTAGGGCGAGGCGACCGACCCGGAGTCGAGGTGGTCGCGCCCGATGACGATCGGTGCCTTGACCTCGCCTCGCCGCACCAGCTCATTGAACGCCAGACCCGCTTTGTCGCGCTCACCATAGCCGAGCCAGCAGATGCGCGCGGGCAGCCCCTGGAAGTGGATGCGCTCCTCGGCCATCCGCAGCCAGCGGGCAAGAGCCTCGTTCTCGGGGAACAGCCGCAGTAGCTCCTCGTCCGTGCGCTTGATGTCGGCTGGGTCGCCTGACAGCGCCACCCACCGGAATGGTCCCTTGCCACGGCTGAAGAGCGGCCGAATGAACGCCGGGACGAAACCGGGGAAGTGCATTGCGTCCTCAAGTCCGGCTCGCAGCGCCTGTCCGCGCAGGTTATTGCCGTAGTCGAAGACCACCGCGCCCATCTCGTCGAGGTCGAGCATCGCGCGCACGTGCTCCACCATCGAGTCGAGCGAGCGCCGCTCATACTCTTCCGGATCGGTGCGGCGAAGCTCGGCCGCCTGCTCCAGCGTCATGCCCGCCGGGATATAGCCGTTGAGCGCGTCGTGGGCGGCTGTCTGATCGGTCACGAACTCCACCCGCACGTTGCGGCGGACGATCTCCGGCAGGATCTCGGCGGCGTTGCCCAGCAGGCCAATACTGCGCGCGATGCCATCGGCGCGATACTTCTCCGCGCGCTCCAGTGCCTCGTCCAGCGAGGTGGCCGACTCGTCGAGGTAGCCGGTCTCCAGGCGGCGGTGGATACGCGACGGGTCCACTTCGATGGCGAGGCAGACGCCCTCGTTCATGGTAATGGCGAGCGGCTGTGCGCCTCCCATGCCACCGAGACCTGCCGTGACCGTGAGGGTGCCGCGCAAGGTGCCGTTGCTATGCTGGCGCGCGGCCTCCGCGAAGGTCTCGTATGTGCCCTGGACGATGCCCTGGGAGCCGATGTAGATCCACGAGCCAGCGGTCATCTGGCCGTACATCGTCAGCCCCAGCGCTTCGAGGCGGCGGAACTCGTCCCAGTTGGCCCACTGGGGCACGAGGTTCGAGTTGGCGATGAGCACACGCGGCGCGGAAGGGAAGGTGCGGAAGATGCCGACCGGCTTGCCCGACTGCACCAGCAGCGTCTCATCGTTCTCCAGCGACCGAAGCGACCGGACGATGGCGTCGAAGCAGGTCCAGCTACGCGCCGCCTTACCCGAGCCGCCATAGACGACGAGGTCCTGCGGGCGCTCGGCAACCTCTGGGTCGAGGTTGTTCATCAGCATGCGCAGGGCGGCCTCTTGCTGCCAGCCTTTGCACGAGAGCGTGGTGCCGCGTGGCGCGCGCACGACCCGTGGTCCGCTGGGCGCGGTTGTCGTCGTCGATGTGCCGGTGGAGTCCGTCATAGAGTCACCCTCTTCTCGCGAGTCGCGATCACCTCGTCGTGTATTGCCTGGGCACGATAACACGCGAGCGCGCGGCGCGGCAAGGATAGGCGGGGCCTCATCCCCCCGGCCCCCTTCCCTTCATAAGGGTAAGGGGGAGTAACATGAGCAACCGAAGGCTACACAAGCCCATTCAGCGGCCTCTTCCCTCAAGGGAAGGGGGTAGGGGGTGAGGTTCTGGCTCTTCCTCCTCGAAGTTGCGGGTGTAGAGGCGGTCATAGAGGCCGTGGAAGGCCATCAACTCGGCGTGGGTGCCGCGCTCTACGATCTGGCCGCCGTCCAGCACGAGGATGAGATCGGCGCGCTCGACGGTGGTGAGGCGATGCGCGACTACGACCGTCGTGCGTCCGCGCATCAGCCGGTTGAGCGCATCCTGCACGAGCGCCTCCGACTCGTTGTCGAGCGAGGCGGTGGCCTCGTCGAGCAGCAGAATACGCGGATCGTGCAGCAGCGCGCGGGCGATGGCGATGCGCTGGCGTTGCCCCGCCGAGAGCTTCACACCACGCTCGCCGACGATGGTCGCGAAACCCTCGGGCAGCGTGGAGATGAACTCCATCGCGTTCGCGGCTGTAGCCGCCGCGCGCACATCGTCCTCGCTGGCGTCGAGTCGCCCGTAGCGGATGTTCTCGGCGATGGAGTCTCCAAAGAGCACCGGCTCCTGCGGCACGAGCGCCATCTGAGAGCGCAGTGCTCGTACCGGCACTGTGCGGACGTCGATGCCGTCGACACGGATGGCGCCTTTCGCGATCTCGTAGAGTCTCAGCAGCAGGCTCAACGTCGTCGTCTTGCCCGCGCCACTAGGCCCTACGAGCGCGACAACCTGACCGGGCAGCACCTCAAAGGAAACGTCGCGCAAGACATCAGGGCGCCTGGCGAACGGCACTCCCTCGCTGTCAGCCGTCGTGCTTGCGGCGTAGGCGAAGGACACGTGCTCGTACGTGACCTGTCCGGTGAGCACTGGCAGGCTGGCCTCATTCGCCGAATTGAGCGCAGGCTCGACCGGCTCGTCGAGCAGCTCGAAGACGCGGCCCGCCGCGCCAAGAGCCACCTGAATCTGCGAGTAGAGCGACGCGAGCGATGTGAGCGGCCCGATGACGAGGAACATGTAGAAGATGAACGCGATCAGGTCTCCAGCTGTCAGCCGCCCCGCGATGACCTCGCGGCCGCCGACCCAGATCACGAGCACCACGCCCGCGAAGCCGATGAACTCGCTCACCGGACCAAGCAGCGCCTGCGAGACGGCCCGCCGCAGCGCCTCACGCAGCGAGAGCAGCATGCGCGCCGTGAATCGCTCCGTCTCATAGTCCTCGCGGGCAAATGCCTTTACCACACGTGGAGCGGAGAGCGTCTCTTCGAGCACAATGCCCGCGTCGCCCAGCGTCTCTTGCACACCGCGAGTCGTCTCGCGGATGCGTCTGCCGAGGAGCATCGCCGCGATGCCCGCGACGGGCGCGACAACCAGCGCCACCAGAGTAAAGCGCCAGTTGATAGCGAGGCTGATCGCGACGCTGCCCACCAGCACGACAACCTGTGACGCAATCGGCAGGATGTTGCTCGTGAGCGCGGTCTGCAGCACCGTGACGTCGTTCGTCACCCGGCTCATTAGCTCGCCCGTCCGCCTGGAGTCGTAGAACGTGAGGGAGAGTTGCTGCAAGTGGCGGAAGAGCGTCGTGCGGAGGTCGAACGAGATGCGCTCGCCGAGCGAGGTGACAAGATACCCTTCACCCGCCCCCGCGATGGCCTGGACGACGAAGACGAGCAGCAGCGCACCGACGACGGCATTGAGCAGCGCCGCATCCTTCTGGGCGAGTATGGTGTTGAGCAGCGTGCGAATGACCAACGGCCAGACCAACCCCAGCCCATTCGAGACGATCAACAGCACCGACGCGGCGAGCAGCCCCCAGCGGTATGGCCGCAGCAATCGCAGCATCCGCCGCACCCGCGCTCGCTGGGTTCGCCTGTCGTCCGCTCCGCGCCCCTTGCGGCGTGCTGCCGCCTCTGCTGAAGCGGTCTGCCGCCGTCCATGAGCTACCGTCGCCATCGTGGCACCCCGTTTCTCCGCGTGCGCGCACCCGCGCGGGCCTTCCGTTGAAGACTGTACACCACGGAGCGAGAGAAAGTGACGGCGGTCGGAGGGAGGCAGGTGGTTTCACACGTCCTCGCGACAGCGTTGAACACACAAGTTGAACACACAAAAAGGCCAGGCACCACATGGATGCCTGGCCCCTTGCCCTACCACACGATGTCGTGCGCTAGGAGTTGTGTGGGTATGTCGGCGGATAGGTCGAGCTACCCGGCGCCTGTGATGTGCCGCCGCTCTCCGGGCTGTTGCCGTTCGCCGAGCCATTCCCATTGCCGTTGGTGGTGGACCCAGCGAGCGGCATGTCGACCCCTGCCGGGCTGGTCGTCGTCGTCTCGGCGTCTGGCGTCGGCGCGACTTCCGCGAGACTTACGCCCGTCTCCACGAGAATCTGCTGCAGCTGCTTGGCGTCGATGGTCTCGTGCCGTCGCAGTTCTGAGGCGATGCGCTCCAGGGTGGCCTTGTGCTCGGTGAGCAACTGCTTCACCTGGGCGTACCCCGTCTGCACCAGATCGTGCGCCTCTTCGTCGATCAGCGCCGCGGTCTGCTCGCTGTACTCGCGCTGGCTGAAGTCACCGCCCGCACCGAACGGACTCTGCCGGTCGCTGAACGAGACCAGGCCAACACGGCTGCTCATGCCCCAGCGTCCAACCATGTTGCGCGCCAGCATCGTCACCTGCTGCAGATCGTTTTCCGCACCGGTTGTGATGCTGCCGATAACCACTTCCTCGGCGGCACGTCCGCCGAGCGCCGTCATGATGCGTCCGTACAGATACTCCCTGGAGTAGTTGTAGCGGTCGTCAGTCGGCGTATACTGTGTGACGCCCAGTGCCTGCCCGCGCGGCACAATCGTCACCTTGGTCACGGGGTCGGAGTGCGGTGTCAGCAAGCCAACGAGCGCGTGCCCGCCCTCATGGACCGCGACGACACGCAAGTCGTCTTCGCTGAGCACCAACGGCCTTTCCGCGCCAAGCTGGATGCGGTCGAGCGCGTCGAAGAAGCAGCGCATGTTCACGCGGTCCAGGTTGCGCCGGGCCGCGAGCAGAGCCGCCTCATTCACCAGATTGGCGAGGTCGGCGCCAACCATGCCGGTGCTCATCCGCGCGATCTGCTGCAGATCGACATCCGAGGCCAGCGGCACACCACGGCTGTGGATCATCAGGATCGCCTGACGGCCCTTCCAGTCCGGGCGGTCCACCGTCACACGGCGGTCGAAACGTCCAGGACGCAGCAGCGCCTGGTCCAGGTTGTCGGGCCGGTTGGTGGCCGCGATGACCACGACAGCCTGCCGCGCGTCGAAGCCGTCCATCTCGACGAGCAACTGATTCAGTGTCTGCTCGCGCTCGTCGTTGGTGGTCAGGCTCGTGCCTCGCTGCCGGCCAACCGCGTCGATCTCATCGATGAAGATGATGCTCGGCCCAGCCTTCTTGGCCTGCTCGAAGAGGTCGCGCACGCGGCTCGCGCCGACGCCCACCAGCACCTCGACGAACTCGGAGCCCGACATCGAGAAGAACGGCACCCCCGCCTCGCCTGCCACGGCGCGAGCGAGCAGCGTCTTACCTGTTCCCGGAGGGCCAACCAGCAACACGCCCTTCGGAATCTTGCCGCCCAGCCGCTGGAACTTCTGCGGCGTCTTCAGGAACTCGACGACCTCTTCAAGCTCGGACTTCGCCTCGTCGACGCCAGCCACATCGGCGAACGTCGTGGTGGGGCGGTCCTCCATGATCAACTTCGCGCGGCTCTTGCCGAAGCTGAAGATGTTCTGCTGGCTCTGTGTCGCGCGGCGCGAAAGCCAGACCAGCAGGAAGATCAGCGCGGCGATTGGCAGCACGTTAATCAGGATGCCAATCCAGAAGTCGTTACTACCCGACAACTTGCCGACGACTTGCACGTTGTGTTGCTGCAGATCCTGTTGGAGCGCAGCGTCATTGGTGAACGGGTCAATCGTTGTGAAGTGGTCGGCCGAGGCCACCTTCGTCCCGCTCGCCTGGGTGTAATTCGTGACGGGCGACTTGAGGTCACCGCTAATCTGGCCACCTGTCTGCACGGTCACGGTCTGCACATTGTTCGCGTTGACCTGATTGAGGAAATCGCTGTAGCGCAGATCGACGACTGGTCCATTGTTATTTGGCGCCAGATACACATACAGGTTGTAGCCGACGATCAAAATCAGAATCAGGAACAACAACCGCGAGATCCAACCGATCCCCTGGTTCGGGCGCGGCCGGTTCGAGCCATTCGGACCCGCGTTCGGCGGGCGATTTGGTCCCATTGTTGGCCGGTTGTTAAATTGCCCATTGTCATTGTTATTTCGGAGTGCATCCGCGTGCGCGACTGCGCCTAGGCTCGCATCGGAGCCTTGACGTCCGCGCGCCCGGAGCGCGTGTACACCGAACATTTTCGCTGGCACCTGCTTTCTCAGATGGAAAGCGCTCACATTTCTGTGGTACGCACGCCCCTCATTCCGCTTATGGATATTGTAGCGGGGGTGAGGAAGACTACCCTACATTATAGCCCAGCCGGGCCTGACCCTGCACTGCTCTTAGGCAGCCAGCCTGCGTCGTTGCCGACCTGTACTAGGTCTACGTGCGAGGGCGGCGTTGGGATGCACTTCGTCGCAAGATCGCACATTGCCGCGTTCGGCGAGGCTGCCGTCAGGCGACTTCAAACAAGAATCAGGCCAGAGTGCGCGCAATCTCTAGGCACCGTTCTCGCGTAGCTGTGAAGTGTCATAGCTTGTGACAGTTGTGGGAATCAATGCATGCACTGTTCGCCTCAGAGGAGGTGCCCAATGCGTGGGAGCACGAGCAGTCACAGGCGCCTGATCCGCTTTGCCACGTTTCTCGCGCCGAACATGCTCCCGGTCTACCGCTGCGTTGCGGGGTATGTCGGCCAGCGTCTGGCATGCCCGACCGAGCTTGCGGTCGGCTCGTCATTCGACGATTTCGCGCGAGGCAGGGTGGACGTGGGTTTCATCTGTGGGCTGCCCTATGTGGAGCTGAGGCGGAGCGACCCATCGCCAGTCGAACTGCTTGCCGCCCCGGTCCTCCAGGGTGAGCGCTACCAGGATCAGCCCATCTACTTCTCCGACGTAGTCGTGCGGCGTGACAGTTCCTTTCATGCGTTCGTCGAGTTGCGCGGCTGTGTGTGGGCCTACAACGACCCGGACTCGCACTCGGGCTACAACATCACGCGCTACACACTTGTTCGTCTGGGTGAGACGCATGGTTTCTTCGGTCGTGTGGTACAGGCCGGCTTTCATCAGGAAGCGCTGCGCATGGTGGCCGACGGCCGGGTGGACGCCTCGGCGATTGACTCGCAGGTACTCGCGATCGAGCTGCGCGAGCATCCCGATCTCGCCGCGCGGGTACGCATCATCGACACTTTGGGGCCGGCGACCATCCAGCCGGTGGTCGTGGCACACCAAGTCCCCAAGGCGCTAAAGGATGAGATCCGAGCCGCGCTCTATGCGATCGGTGAGGATCCCGACCCGGGTGTGCGCGCCGCGCTCGACTATGGCTACGTCGCCCGCTTTATCCCCATTGAAGACGCGGCCTACGACGATATCCGCGCGATGGTCGCCGCTGCCGAGGCTGCCAACTTTATGACGCTGCGATAGTGCAGCAGCTCTAACTAAGAACTTCGTGCCAAGGACGAATGAGCTCAGCAGCTAGGTAGCCTTGGTTCGGATTCCTCGTCCTCGGTATGCAGCACAGCTTCGTTCTTACGGTCTGTTGTGGCGACGCAAGTACCAGTGGAGCTCCGTCGTGAAAGTTGGTGAGTACAGGTAATCGCGCCCATTCCTATGGTAATAGGCCTCAACATACCGTCTAGCTTCGTGTGCAGCCTGTGCCACAAAGCCGGCCCACGACTGTTCCAGTCGCCTGTCCAGGTACCAGGAGTCATACGTCATCTCGGGGCCTTCCGCAGTTACTCGAAAGACATCACCACCGAGTGTGACGAGGTCTCGCGACGACAGTTCATCGATGACATCCAAGACCTCAGGATACGGCCATGCAAACCCACCTATGTGCTGTGGATGGAGGTCGCGGGCCGCCTGCAGCAGTGTCTCGGGGAGGTCTTCAGGTAGTAACATGCCATAGTGTTCTCTCATGCAGGCCTCCCAACTCTTGATACCACCAGACCCGAGTGTGGCCGAAGTCCGCACGAATCACGGACCGAGCCTGACACGAGCGCCGCAGCGCGCTGACAGTGCCCTACTACAAGCAGGCACTACCGAGTGCCATAGCGCCTGTACTCGATAGGTCATTGGCTGCTCGTTCCTGTGCATAGGATATTCCCACCCAGCCTGATCGTACAAATCAGGCCAAGCGTGTTCTAGGACTCGTTGCGCCGTTCTCGTAGCCCCCGCCGCGCGTGCTACAATTCTAGGGACAGGCACCGCAGTCCAGCGCTGGGAGGAGTATTCCGTGGCAGAGACCGTATCCGAGGTGAGCGGAACGCCGCGCCTCGACTCGATAGACGACGTGATCGCGGCGCTCGCCGAGCGGTCGTACATTGCCGATCGCGGTTTGGCCACGGCAATCTATCTCGCGCTGAAGCGTCACAAGCCGCTGCTGCTGGAGGGCGAGCCAGGCGTGGGCAAGACGGAGGTCGCGCGCGTGCTCGCCAGCCTGCTGGGCACGCGGCTGATTCGCTTGCAGTGCTATGAGGGCATCGATCAGTCGACGGCGGTGTACGAGTGGAATTACGCCCGCCAGCTTCTGTACATCCGCATGCTCGAAACCGAGCAGCGCGGCTCTGACGGAGCGCTTGCGCTTGAAAGCCACATGCGCGATGTCTTCGGCCCCGAGTTTTTGGTCAAGCGTCCTCTGCTCGAAGCGCTGGAGCTCTCGCAGAGCCGTCCGCCGGTGCTGCTGATCGACGAGCTTGACCGGGCGGACGCCGAGTTCGAGGCGTATTTGCTGGAGCTCCTGAGCGATTACACGATCACGATACCTGAGATCGGCACGATGAGCGCCGCCGAGCCGCCAATCGTCGTCCTGACCTCGAACCGCACCCGCGACATCCACGATGCGTTGCGGCGGCGGTGTCTGTATTACTGGATCGAATACCCGACACTCGACAAGGAATACGCCATCGTGCGGGCGCGTGTGCCCGAGGCTCCCGAGACGCTCGCGCGGCAGACCGTGGCGTTCGTGCAGGCGCTGCGCGGCGAGGATCTCTACAAGGCGCCGGGCGTGGCCGAGACGCTGGACTGGCTGGCCGCGCTAACGACGCTCGGGCAGACCGAGCTGACCGAGCAGGGCGCGCGTGATTCGCTGGGCGCGCTGCTCAAGTATCAGGATGACGTGCAGAAGGTCAACAACGGCCACCTTCTCGGCAAGCTCGTCGAGAAGGTACGCAGCGCCGTCCTGCACGGCTAGAGGCGCCTCATGACCGACACCGACGCTCTGTTCGACTTCTGCTACCTCGATCCCGAGCGGACCACGCGCATCGAGCTGCCCTCGCCTGATGAGATTGACCTCACGGCTGAGGAGCGGGCGCGGGGCGATTTGCTGCTCGCCCGCGTGATCGACTTCACCCGCTTCCTGTGGGAGCTTGGCCTGGATGTCGGTCCTGGGCGTGTCGTCGAGCTGTCGGAGTCGTTGCCGCTCATACACATTGGTGTGCGCGACGAGTTTTACAATCTGCTGAAGGTCAGCCTGGTCACGAAGCACGAGCAGCAGGCGCTCTTCGATATGGCTTTCCTGTACTTCTGGCAGGGCCATCAGCACGACGGCGCGAAGTCCGAAGGCGAGGTCCACGGCGACCAGCATCGGCGCTCGCTCGCGATTCCCAGGCACCGACAGCAACAGGGCGAGCAGAACGCCACCCGTCTCCGGCTCGCCTCGCAGGCTCAGCAGCGCCATCCTGCCTCCCGGTTAAGTGACGCACGGCGCCAGCGCAAGCGGGACGATGACGACGAAGACGAGCGCACGGGCACCTTCAGCCGCGAAGAGATCCTACGCCGCAAGGACTTCGAGAACTTCAGCTGGGAGGAGCTGCAAGAGGCGAAGCAGCTCATGGCGCGCATGACGTGGCGGCTAGGTGAGCGCCAGACCCGGCGGCTACGCAGCTCGCGGCACGGCAGGCAGCTCGACCTGCGCCGCACACTCCGCCGGAGCCTGCGCTCCGGCGGCGAGCCGCTGACCTTGGCCCGCCGCACGCAGCGCCGCAAGCCGCGCCCGCTCGTCATCCTCTGCGACATCAGCGGCTCCATGAGCCTGTACTCGCGGCTGTTGCTGCACTTTGTGCATACCGTCTCGAACGGTCTGAGCAACGTCGAGACGTTCGTCTTTGGCACCCGCCTGACGCGCATCACCAAGCAGCTCGCGCGCCGCGACGTGGACGACGCCATCACCCACGTCACCCGCAGCGTGCAGGACTGGTCGGGTGGCACACGCATCGGTGACTCGTTCCAGACGTTCAACCGGCTGTGGGCGCGACGGGTGCTCGGGCGCGGGGCGGTCGTGCTGATCATCAGCGATGGCTGGGATCGCGGCGACACGCGTGTGCTCAGCGAAGAGATGGCCCGGCTGCAACGCAACTGCCACCGGCTGATCTGGCTGAACCCCCTGCTCGGACAGGATGACTACCGGCCTGTGACGGCTGGCATGCGCGCGGCGCTGCCCTACATCGACGATTTTCTGCCGGCGAATACGCTCGATAGCCTCTTCGCGCTCGGCAACGCGCTGGAGAGCGTGGATGACCGGAGGCGTCCGGCACGCCGCTCGCCGCCGCAGCAGGCGATTCGGGCTGGCGGTGTTGCCGGAGTGCGCCGCTGATTCGTTGGTAGATATCAGGCGCGGCTGTAGACAGAGCCCCCTCCCTCTGACCCCCTCCCCTCGCTGACGCCAAGGGAGGGGGATGGACATGCGTGCCCAGGCGGGCGGGGGTTCCGGATGTCTCAGCACGGTAGACAGCGCAAGCCATCTGGGCTACCATGAGACGGTGCTTGTTCCTATCAAACATAGAACTACTCCAGAGAACACACGTCTGAATGGACTCGTGGTGGTGTGGGGGAGGATGGAAGCGGATGGCGGTTGTCACGAGCGTTATCAACCTCAAGGGCGGCGTCGGCAAGACCACGCTGACACTGGCCCTCGCGCATTATCTGGCTGGCGAGCATGGGCGGCGCGTGCTTGTGATCGATCTGGATCCGCAGACGAACGCTACCATCGCGATGGTGACAGAGCGGCGCTGGCGCGAGCGCGACCAGGCGGGCCAGACTCTGTATCAGCTCTTCAAAGACCAGCTTGACGGCACGCGCTTGTTTGTGGCGCAGGAAGCGATCATCACGCGCGTCTCGAACGTCAACGGCGGCATCCCCGGCCTCGATCTGCTTCCGGCGAGCATTCGCTTGCATCGCCTGCAGGACAAGATCACCAAGATTACCGACCTCGACACCTATCGCAGCGGGACGGTCTACGCGCTCCGTGAGGCGCTGCGCGAGGTGCTGCCCCACTACGATCACGTGTTGATTGACTGCCCGCCGAACCTGGGCGTCATCACGCTGAACGGCATCGCGATCAGCCGGTATTTCCTGATCCCGGTCGTGCCCGACATCCTCTCGACGCTGGGGGTGCCGCTGGTGCTCGATCGCATGGCGGACTTCGCCTTGCGCGCGCAGCACGAGATTTTCGGCCTGGGCATCGTCGTCTCGCGCTACCGCCAGACGAGCCGGCTGCATAAACAGACGGTGTTGAGCATGCGACACGACGCGATTCCGGGCATCCACCCGCCGATCTTCAACAGCATGATCGCGGAAGACCTCGGCGTGGCGGAGGCGGCGGACATCGAAGACACGGTGGGCACATTGCGTGAGAAGTTCGGCGGCAACGCGCCGCATCGGCAGTTTAGCGCCCTTGCCGATGAGTATCTGCGCTACGTCGGCGGATGAGTGGGCGCGCGTGAGATGAAGGTGACGCCAGTGGAGCAGGGACATCCAGCGGATGACATCCAGCGGACTCCAGGTGAATCAGCGTCCGTCGCGGCTGAGACGGACGCGGCACCTCGCTCCGCTCCGCCGGTCCCCTCTGCTCCGCTAAGCTCGCGTCCTTCCGACAATGGCGTCGCCGCTGCCGCCTCCCACGGAACGGGCGCGAGTGACGACGACATCCACGAGGCAGAGACGCTGGCGAGTATGCCTGCCATCAGTGTGCCGCAGCCACGCACGACGCCGCGCAATCTTGCCCTGCAGCCAGTGCCGCGTCCGCGAGGAGCGGACCCGCGTGCCCGAGCGGAACGCGTCGAGAACGGCCCGACGTCGCTCACGTTCGACTCCCACACCGCCGCTGGCGTGAGTTACCTGTTCTGGTGGATCTCAGGCCTCGTGGTCTATTTCAACGAGCACGACGACCGCTTTGTGCGCTTCCACGCCGCGCAGTCGATCCTGTTCACGAGCGTGCTGACGGTGTGTGGCGTGTTCGCGCTGATGATCTCGCAGTTGCTCACCGATATCACGACGATGACGGGCATCCCCATCTACGCGACGATTGGCCGGTGGGAGGGCGTGCTCGCGTGGCTGGTCATTCTCGGCGTGTGGTTCGCGGCGATGGTCGCGGCGTGGAGCGGCCACTACCTGCGGCTGCCCTACATCGCGAGCTATGCCGACCGTTACTCCGTGCCATTCACGACCACGAAGTAGGCAGTCCCGACTCATAGACGCGACGCGTGCGCCCACGGCATAACGTATGCTAGCGGAAGAGCGGCATATTCGAGACAGGCAGTTGCGGGAACGCGAGAAGGACATCCGACGTGGTAGCACGGCACAGGCAGCGCATGGGGACGTACGGCTCAACACAGCGTCGGAATCCGCGTGTGCGCGCGGCGATGTGCTACGCGGTGCCGTTTGTGCCCGCCAGTGTGCTGCTGGTGCGCGAGCGGCGGAATCGCTTCGTCCGCTTCCACGCCGCGCAGGCGCTGCTGTTCTTCGTCGCGGTAGTCGTCGTGCAGCTTCTGCTCTACGCGGCGCTCGTCGTGCTGGGCAACGTGGTGATGTCGCTGTGGCAGACGGTCGCGCTCTTCGCGGTGTTTCTGGCCCTACTCATCGGCGTCGGCGTGTTCGCCTTTGGGCTGTGGCTCCGACTGCTCCGGCAGTGCATGGATGGCCGCATGGTAGAGCTTCGCGTGCTCGGCGGGTGGGCGAAGCGGTTGGAGCGGCTGACCTGGCGCCCTCGCCACACTTCCGATTACACAACCGCCGAGAAGAATCCGTCCGTATGAAGATTACCGCGGTTGAGCCGTCGGCCCGCACGCCGGACCGGTGGCATATCTCCCTCGACGGCGCCTATGCGTTCTCCGTCGACGGCACGTTGCTCGTGAGCGAGGGCCTCTACTCCGGCCGGGAGGTGACGGAGGATGAGGTACGCCGCTGGCGCCAGGCCGCCGAAGAGCAGCGCACATTCGACGCCGCGCTCGCCTTCCTCGCGGCCCGCCCGCGTAGCCGGACGGAAATCCGGCGCAGGCTCCTTCGTCCGAATCCCAAGCGCCCGTCGCCCGCGCCGGAGACGGTGGAACGCGTGCTTGCCCGGCTGACCGAGATGGGGCTGGTCAACGACGAGGAGTTCGCGTCGTTCTGGGTGGAGCAACGCGAGCGCTTCAGTCCCCGCGCCGCGTACGCGATGACACAGGAGCTTCGGCAGCGCGGTGTCTCGGCGGAGGTCGCGACACAGGCGGCAGACCCCGAGCGCGACCTTGAGCGCGCGCTTCAGGCGGGAAGGCAGCGCGCGCGGATGCTCCCCACCGACGACTACGCCGCATTCCGGACGAAGCTGGGGAGCTTCCTGCAGCGTCGCGGCTTCGCGTATGGCGTGGCGCGCGACACCGTACGTCAGCTCTGGCAGGAGCTCGGCGGCGAACGCAACGCGGACGGCGACGACGACGAGATGCTGGACTCTGGCGACGAGTAAGTGGATGCATTTCAGCCTGACGGCATGCCACTTTGCCGGTATGCTGTACAATCTGATGGCTTCATACGAAGCGCGTCAAATTGAGAGTTTGTCCTCTAGAGGATACCGTCGCAATGTCGACCACCGCATCTGATCCATTCGTGTCGCTGCGAAACGCCGAGTATATCGTCCTGACGACGTATCGCAAGGATGGGCGCGCTGTTCCAACCACTGTCTGGTTCGCCGCTGAGGGCACGATCCTCTATGTCAGTGCAAACGCTCGCTCTGGCAAGGTGAAGCGCCTGCGCCAGAACCCGCAGGTCACTGTGAGCAAGAGCGACCGCGTAGGAAATACCGAGGGGCCCGTGGTCGAGGCTGTAGGCGACGTGCTCTCGCCAGACAACCCGCAAAATCAAGCAGCCCTGAATGCTCTTATGTGTAAATATGGCGAGACGTTCGAGCGTGTTCGCGCGGAGCACGCGATGCTTGGCGAGATCGGCACCGATGTCTTCATTGCCATTGCGCCGGGAGACTAGAGCAACTTTCAGGTTGGTTGAGCAGGCAGTACATAGCCGACGTGGGCGAAC
>CAYRVF010000021.1:37774-46471 GCA_964427535.1 uncultured Ktedonobacterales bacterium | reverse complement strand
TTCTCACGGACATCCAGGGCCTCGAAGACGCCATGGGCGACATGGACTTCAAGGTCGCGGGAACGGCCGACGGCGTGACGGCCCTCCAGATGGACATTAAGATCAAGGGCCTGACGCCCGAGATCCTGGCCCAGGCGATGGCGCAAGCCAAAGAGGGCCGCATGTACATTATGGACAAGATGCTGGAGGCGCTGCCCGAGCCGAACGAGGAGCTGTCACGGTTCGCGCCGCGCATCACCTCGGTCAAGATCAACCCCGAGAAGATCGGCACGATCATTGGCCCGGGCGGTAAGACAGTCCGCCGCATCCAGGAGGAGTCGGGCGCGAAGATCGAGATCGACGAGGACGGCACGGTGCACATCTCGGCGACCGATGCCGAGGCCACCAACAAGGCCCTCGCCGCCGTCCGTGCGCTGACGGAAGAGGTCGAGGTCGGCAAGATTTACACCGGCGTCGTCCGCCGCCTGGTCGATTTCGGCGCGTTCGTCGAGATCCTGCCCGGCAAGGAGGGCCTGGTGCGCACGAGCCAGCTCGCCGACTACCATGTGAACCGCCCAGAAGACGTGGTGCAGCCCGGCGACGAGATCACCGTGATGGTGGTCGAGGTTGACCCGCAGGGCCGCATCAATCTCTCGCGCAAGGCGGCGCTCTCGGGCGAGATGCCGAGCGCCGAGGAGCTGGCGGCAGAGCGTGGCCCACGCCGCGACGGTGCGGGTGGCGGACGCCCACCGCGCCGTGACGGTGGCGGCTATGGCGGTGGCAATGGTGGTGGCGGCGGCTACGGCGGCTCGCGCGGTGGCAGCGGTCTCTACTCGGATCGCGGCTCCGGCGGTGGCGGCGGCTACAACCGTGGCGGTGGCCGTGGCCCGTCAACAGGTGGTGGCCGGCCACGCCGCGAGGGTGGCGACCGCTTCTAGCGGGCGTCCACTGAAGCTCGCCTTGAACCCCTCTTCACACTGGTGGAGAGGGGTTTTTGTCCACACGGAGACTCTGCATCCAACTGGCGTCGTGTTTCAGATCGAGGGATCACGATCGGCGGGGTTACTCTAGCACCTCACGGCGCCGCGTCAGCACGACGGCGACCACCGCGAAGAGCGCGGCGTAGGCCAGGATGACGGCCAGCGCTCGCCCACCGCTCACGTGTACCAGCGGCATGATGCCAAACCCACTCACCGGATTCACGCTGGTGACCGCGCCGTGCGGTCCCGGCACCGTGAGGTGGTACGGCGGCGCGATGTAGTCTGGCAGCCGGTTCAGCAGCGGACCGAGCAGGAAGCTCGATATATCGAGCCAGACGTGGCTGTGGGTGACCTGAAAGGCGACCGTAAGCGGGATCGACGCCAGATTGTCGACGGCGAACCAGCACAGCCCTACCGTCAGCCCGAACGCGAGTGACCGGCCGACAACAGAAGCCGCGATGGCCAGCAGCAGCGTCACACCCGCGTTAAGCAGCACGTAGAATAGATAGAAGCGCACATCCACCCAGTACTCCGTGCCCAGCACATGCCAGGGTTGGGTATCGCCCGCGAGCGACACCACAACAGCCCACCCAAACACCAGCTCGATCAGCAGGCCCACGGCAACCACGCTTAGCGCCACCAGCGCGAGCGCCAGCATCTTCGCGCCCAGCAGTTGCAGGCGCCCAACGCCGCGCCCCAGGAGAATACGGATCGTGCCGTGCTGGTATTCGAGGCCAATGACGTGCGCCGCCAGAATCAGCAGGAAGACACCGCTGAAGATGCGCACGAAGGACAAATCGCCCTCCATCAACACATAGAAGGAGTCGAGCGGGTTGCTCTGGAACTGGCTCTTCGTATTGGGGCTACCGATCAGAATGAGCTGCGTCCCGACGATGAAGAGGATGTACACGATCGACATGACCCAGGTGATGCGCAGGTGAGCGATCTTGCGCAGCTCGCCACGCAGCAGGCCCGAGAAGCGTGCCCGGACCTCGCTCGCACTGAGGCGGTCCGTCGTGGTTGAGAGTGAAGCCGCGCTCATTGTACTCCTCCTATGGTATCGCGCTGCTCGGCTGCCGGACCGGTCAGCCGCAGGAAGACCTGCTCCAGATCTTGCTCGTAGGACGTGATGCCCTGCGGCACGAAGCCCGCGCGGACGAGAAAGACATTCAGGTCGCTGCTCTGGCCATTCGGCGCGGGCGTGATGATCTGGCCGTCGTCCAGCCGCGCGGTCGCGCCCCACGGCTGCGTCTGCAGCAAAGCGAGCGCCTCTTCTGGACGACCCACCCGAAGGACGAACTCGCCCTGTGTGTGGGTCAGTTCCGCGACACTCGATTCGGTGACGAGCTGACCACGCCGGAGAATCGCCACCCGCGTGCAGATCTGCTGGACCTCGCTGAGCACATGGCTGGAGACAAAGACGAGCTTGCCCTCGTCGGCCAGCCCGCGTAGCAGGTCGCGCATCTCGACCATGCCGGCTGGATCTAGTCCGTTCGTCGGTTCATCGAGAATCAGCACATCGGGGTCTTGCAGCAGCGCGAGTGCGATGCCCAGTCGCTGCTTCATGCCGAGCGAGTAGGTCTTCACGCGATCACGGTCTCGGTCGCGCAGGCCGACGCGCTCCAGCACCGCATCAATGCGCGCCTCGGAGACGCCTCCCAGCGCATCGCCGACAACGCGCAGGTTGTTGCGCGCGGACATGTAGGGGTAAAGCGCGGGCTGTTCCACTAGCGCCCCAACTCGGGCAGCACACGCGTGCCATCGTGCGCGACATCCCTCCCCAGGATTTCGACGCTGCCAGCGGTCGGCGAGAGAAGGCCAAGACACATACGGATCGTCGTCGTCTTGCCCGCGCCGTTGGGACCCAGGAACCCGAAGACCTCACCGCGCCGTGCCGCTAGGTCGAGACTATCTACGGCCAGACGCTCGCCATAGCGCTTGGTCAGTTTGCGTGTCCGCAGCACGACCTCACCTGACCCGGCGGTAGCGTCGCCATGCCGTGTGCTGCTGGATGCTCCATCTGTCATTGCCCATTCGGCCTTTCGTTCGTGGGGAGAAAACGGGACGCAAAGACCCCTGGCGGCAACAATCCCAAGAAAATTGCCGCTCACTTGTTAGGGATGCTTCGTGATAGTGTGAGATGCTATAGGGCTGATGCGAAGGCGCTTCTGTCCGTGGTGCGCCTGGTCCCTCACGCACTCGCGAACTGACGTGGAGACAAGCTCCGAGCGGCGCCGACAAGTGCCGCGAGAGTCGCGACGACCATCAGTGCGACGATGACTCCCCAGGTGCCAGCGGTGCTGCTAGCGCGGATACCCTCGTTGCTGTAGAAGAGCTGTGGCACGGCGGCCCGCAGGCTCAGGCCCCAGACGACGGTTGCGGCGAGCATGGCAACCATCGCGACAGTCGCGACGAGAGCGGGCACGCGTGAGAAGCGGTAGAGCGCGGGCGCGATCTCACTGCGGGCAATCGCGAGCGAGACAGCGCCCGCGCTGACGATTGCGCCGCCAACGAGCACGACGAGCAGACCAAAGAACGAAACGGCATCCGACATGCTCCGTGGTGTGCTGGACGGCCCGATGAGACGCCCGCCGACAATAAGGAAGGCGGCGAGCAGCAACACCACGAGCACAGGCACACTCATCAGCAGGAGAATATCCCTGCGTCCTTTCGCGAGGGCATAGCGCACGGCGGCGACGGCCAGCGGCAGGCCGCCGGCAAGCACGGCGAGCAACGCGAGCACGGCGCCGATGACGACGACGTTATAGGCGAGACCGATCGTCGTGTGTGTCCGCGCGGACGCCATGAAGTCGTCGTATTCGGTCAGTTTCTGGAAGCCCAGGCCCGCGAGAATGAACGCGATGTAGGCGCAGAAGATGGTGATGACCGACGTGCGTACACGATGCATGAGCCAGTTCTCTTTCCAGGCGAGAGCCAAGACAGCAACATATTCGGCAGCCACGCCGGTCATCAGATCGCCCAAGGTGGGGAGCCATACGCGCGCGACCCCCGAGACACCCTGCTCGGCGTACGCATCGCGGCAACATTGCTTGAAGACCTGCAGCATCTCCGAGGCATAGCCGCGGCGCAGCTCAGACGGGCAGAGCGCGAGAAGCTGCCGATAGACGGTGAGGGAGAGAATGACGCTCAACGGCAACGACTGTGTGGGTGACGGTGTTATCCTCCGCATCACGCGCCTCCTACCGTTGGGTGTGGCGCTCCGCCGTCCAGTTGGAGGCGCTTGGCCCGCGCGACGGCCAGCAGGTGGTCGAGTCGCGCCGCCTCTGCCCGCGCGACCTGGCGGCCGAACGGCGTCAGACGATAGTAGCGACGGCGCTCATCATCCAGCGCGGGATCTGGCCGCTCGTCGAGCTCTTCGATGAGGCCCGAGGTGAGCATCTGCTTGATCGAGCGATAGAGCGTCGTCGGCCCCAGACGAACCTGCCCCTCAGTGTAGCGCTCGACTTCGCGCATGATGCTGTAGCCGTGGCGCTCACCATCTGCCAGGGCAAGCAAAATGTGGAAGACCGCTGGCGAGAGCGGCAAGAGCTCGTCAGGCTGAGGCTCAGCCTGCACGCTATGAGAGCGATGTGTCACGGCGATGTCCTCTGCACGCTATCTCTTTCCCGATTACCATATTGACTATACCCACATTGGTTATATTAGCGGGCGCGTGCTCATCTGTCAAGCCTCGTGCTGACTGGTGGCTGGATACCCGGCTCCGCTCGCAGCGGCGCGTTGGGCATGCTAGGCATTTGCCGTGTCACGTATACTTCCTGTACGGAGTCGTCGATATTCGCGACGGCACATAGGAGATACGAGGTACCCTCGCCATCTCAGGCTCGCGGGCAGGCCCGTGGAGAGAGGGCCAGGAATGCGGCCATCCTGGGACGATGAGCGGATGGCAGAAGGAGAACGCGTCATGACTGCGGAGGAAGTCCTCGCACAGGTAGCGGCAGAGGTGCGTGTCTGCACCCGATGCGACCTCTACAAGGGCACGCGTAACGGTGTGCCCGGCGAGGGCAACCCAGAGGCCGAGGTGATGCTCGTCGGCGAAGGCCCTGGCTACAACGAAGACAAGCAGGGCCGCCCGTTCGTGGGGCCAGCCGGGCACTTCCTCAACGAGCTGCTGGCCGCCGCTGGCCTCGACCGCTCCAGCGTCTTCATCACCAACGTCGTCAAGCACCGGCCGCCGGAGAACCGCGACCCCCTGCCCGATGAGATGACCGCGTGCTCGGTCTACCTTGACCGCCAGATCGAGGCGATCAACCCGAAGGTGATCGTGACCCTCGGCCGCTTCTCGATGGCCAAGTTCTTCCCCGGCGCGAAGATCAGCCAGATTCACGGGCAGGCGAAGCTGCAGAACGGGCACATGGTCGTCGCGATGTATCATCCGGCGGCGGCGCTGCACCAGGCCGCGCTCAAACAAACCGTGCCCGCCGCGCTCGCCGAGGCGCGTAGGCTCGCCGCCGAGGGCAAGCTCGGCCAGCCGAAGCCCAAATCAGACGAGCAGCCGCCCGAGCAGCTCACGCTCTTCTGATACCCGCACCATCCAGGCTAGACGCCGCTAGACGCCTCGCCCGCTGAGGTATACAGTAAGAGACCTGTGTGGCGCGAGACAGTAGCAGACGCGGGAGGGCAGACGTGGTCGCGGAGGGCATCGACGTATCACCATCGGAGCGAGCCGGGCACCTGCCCTGCCTGATCTGCGCCTCTCGCGCGACGCACTGCGCTGTGCCCAGCGTCGAGGGGCGCATCTTCTCGCTCAGCCTGGCAAGTGGCGCGACGCGCGTCCTCCTCGGGGACGGCGGGATGCGCCAGATGGTGCTGCTGGACCAGCGCAATTCCGGTCTGCGCGCGCTCGCCTCGTCCATGCGGGCCTGCACGCCCAAGCAGCTCGCCGCGCTCACCCTCCGCGTGTATCACCTCGTCCGTCCGCATACGACGGGATTGCCGCAGGATGGCGCGGACGGCGACGCCCCCTCGCAGGTGCTCGCCACGACGCCAGAGAGCGTGGCCGTGCTGCAACCGGACCTGCTCTTCAACATCACCGATATCAACAGCGCCGACTACTGTGTGCGCCAGTATCCCTTACGGCGGCTGGTGCCCTCGCCGCCCACCGCCGCCACGCTGCGCGGCAACGCCGTCCACAGCGTCTTCAAGGAGATGCTCAAGAGCGGACGCGATGACAGGGGCGCGCTCGACGGCTATACGCGCGAGGCGTTGCGCGGGCAGATCACCGATCTTGCGCTGCGGCAGGTGGATGCGCAGGAGACGCTCGGCGACGTGGAGCCGCATGTGCAAGCGCTGGCGGCGTGGCACGTGGGCAAGCGCACCGGACTGTGGGGCGGCACGACCGGTATACGCGCCGAGACGTTTCTGCTCGCGCCAGAGGTCGGCTTGAAGGGGCGGCTCGACGTGCTCTCCTCCACACCGGCGGGCGACCAACTGCTAGAGCTGAAGACGAGCGAGGTGCGCGCGACCCTGCCCAAGCGCGACCACCGCTGGCAGGTGCATGGCTACCAGACGCTGCTGACGGCGCGGCATCCCACCGAGCAGCCGCACGACCGTCTCGCCACGCTGCTCTACAGTGGCACACCGGGCAAGGCCGAAGAATACGGCATCCCGTTTCAGCAGCGCGACTTGCAGCGCGTGCTGGAGCTCCGCAACGCCCTCGCGCTCGTGCGCGCGACCCGCACCGTCCCCGAGCCGCCCGCGCCGACCAAGTGCGCCCGCTGCTCGTTGCGCCAGGCGTGTCTACGCGCCTCGACGCTGCTCGGCTGGGCGCCGCCGACGCTTGAGGAGGGCGCGAGCGAGCCGGTCGATCCCGCCGACGCGCGTGAGTTTCGCACGTGGTACGAGCTGCTGGCCCTCGAAGCTGACGAGATGGTCCGCGCCGAGCAGGACCTGTGGCGACTTTCGGCGGAGGAGCGCCAGGCAAGCGGGACGGCGCTTGGCGGGCTAGTGCCCCAGGGTGAGCCGCGCCGCACGCCCACTGGTGAGTGGGAGTACCGTTTCGCCTGCGAGCAGACCTCGGAGTTGCGCGAGGGCGACGCTGTGCTGCTCAGCGACGGCGATCCGGTGCGCGGCGCGGTGGTCTCGGGCTCGATCCTCGCGATCGACGAGCACGGCGTCACCGTCTGGACGCCAGAGCGCATCGCCAACCCGCGCCTGCTCGATGCCTACAAGAGCGACACCGTTCACGACCGCACCGTCCGCAACCTCTGGCGCTGGCTGGAGGTCGAGCCGCGCTTGCGCGAGTTGGTGCGTGGCGCACGTGAGCCACAGTTCGATGCGGACGCCGGAACGCTGGAGCTTCCACCCACGCTCAATCCAGAGCAGCGCATGGCGGTCGAGCGAGCGTTGGCCGCGCGTGACTACCTGCTGATTCAGGGGCCGCCGGGCACCGGCAAGACGAGCGTCGTCGCCGAGATCGTCAAACAGGCGGTGCGGCGCGGCGAGCGCGTGCTGCTCGCGGCCTTCACGAACCAGGCGGTGGACACGATGCTGCGGCGACTCGTCGCCGAGGGAGTCGAGGGCATCGTCCGACTGGGCCACGAGCTGAGCGTCGCGCCGGAGCTACGGTCTCTGCGGCTCTCGGCCCGCGCCGCATCGCAGCAGCCCGATGCGCTGCCCGACCCGGCACGCGTGCGTGCGGTGCTCCGTGAGGCGCCGATCGTGGCGACGACGACTGCCACATGGTCGTCCGACCAGTACGAGCACGCGGGCGAGCCGCTGAAGTTCGATCTGGCGATTCTCGACGAGGCCACCCAGCTGACCGTACCGGCGACGCTCGGGGCGCTGCGATTCGCGCGGCGCTTCGTGCTCGTCGGCGACGAGAAGCAGCTTCCACCGCTTGTGCAGAGTGAGCGTGCGGCGAGTGAGGGGCTGGGGCGCTCGCTGTTCTCGCTGCTACTCGCCAGCCAATGGGGTGCGGAGGCGAGCGTGTCACTGCGGCGGCAGTATCGTATGCATCCTGCTATCTGCGCCTTCCCCAGCGAGGTGTTCTACGGCGGCGCATTGGTCGCCGAGGGCAGCGCCCGCACCGCGCTCCTCGACATCACGGTGGGGCAGCGGGAACAACTCCGCGACATCCTCGACCCCGAGCGGCCGCTGGTCTTCGTGGATGTGCGCGAGGGCGAGGCCGCCGCGCCAGCGAGTGGAGGCAAGGTGAGCACGGCGCAGGCGAAGATCGTCTCGCGCATCGTGAAGGCGCTGCGCGTGCGCGGAGTTCCAGCGGAGCGCATCGGCGTCATCGCGCCGTATCGCGCGCAGGTCGCGGCGGTGCGGAACCTGCTGGCGGCTGACGGCGAGCGCGAGGTGACGGTGGATACGGTGGACCGCTTCCAGGGAGGCGAGCGCGAGGTCGTGCTCTTCACGTTCGGGGGCGGAGCGGGCGTCGGCGTCCATGGCAGGCGCGAAGACTTCCTCGCGGACCCGCACCGGCTGAATGTGGCACTGACACGCGCACAGCGGAAACTGGTGCTCGTCGGCAGCCGGGACCGGCTGGCCGCCTCGCCGGAGCTAGCACGTCTACTCGCGCACTGTGAGCGCGGCTATGAGGGACGCCGCTGCATCGTGACGGCTACGCCGGTTACGGGAGGGGGATCTCGCGCCGTCTGAGCAGCGCAGGGATGTCCACGGCGGACGTACGGGCGAGGAGGCTGGGGAGGCGAGACCGCGGGCAGGGGACGCTAGGCTGGCATCGACTCGACGATGTGCTGCACCTCGGCGGCCA
>CAYRVF010000021.1:30222-37674 GCA_964427535.1 uncultured Ktedonobacterales bacterium | reverse complement strand
GGCAGGGGACGCTAGGCTGGCATCGACTCGACGATGTGCTGCACCTCGGCGGCCATCACCATCGACTGAATCTGCTTGCGCACGATCTCGGCATGTTCCGCGTTGTCGAGGGAGAGGCTGGCGAGCATGTCGCAGGCGTCGTCCAGGACGCCGCTCTCGCACAGGAACCACTCATAGGCGGTGTCGTCGAGCGCGAGTGTCGAGCAGAGTGGCACGAAGAACACCCGCGAGATCGCACCATCCACGTCGCCGTTCGTCTCTGGCTCGGCCGTCAGCGTTCTGCGCGCCGCGCCGCGTGCGTTTCGGCTGGAATGGACGGGAACCCACTCAACCTGCTGCGCCGACATTCCCGGTTGAGCACGAAGCGTGCGACGGAAGACTAGCGTGAACTCCGAAATTCCGAACGCCACGGGACTCCCCTTCTGCATCCCTTCACCCCCCTCACACCGCTCGCTGTAGTGCTCGTACTGAGAGACGAGGGATGACCAACCAGGTAACGACTTCGCCGGAGGTCCCTGGCCCGCAGGTCCTGCTCGCGGCACCTTCAGCACCGACATGATCATGCTCGAACCGCAGGAACAGACGCTGGCTCGGTCAAACACGGCTATGCATACGGTTCGCACATCCTATGCCACTAACTACGCAAACACGTAACGGAAGGTTCGACACTCTGCCCGAATGGTTTTCCATAGAGCGCGGGTGGATGTGCCCGTAGAGAGAGAGTCTTTCCCTCCCCGGAAAGAACGGCAGCCGGGTAACAGAGGTCCGATCTCTGTTACCCGGCTGCTCAGCAGCGCGAGCGGCACGCTCCGCTGGGGACACGCCGTGCTCGGCCGTTAATACGAGACGGCGCCGAAATACGTGTCGGTGTTGCCGAAGCTCGTCGCGCACGCGGTATCGGGGTTGGGTGCGACCGCCGTCGTCGACCCGCCGTAGATCGCGTTCTGGTAGGCGCTGACCGCCGGGCATGGCGTCGCGTTACTCGCGTCGGTCCACACGACGTACGCGCTCGACGGGCCAGCGAAAATGCCAATATAGTCGCCGAGGAACTGCTCCTGCAAGTTGTTGTAGGCGGAGCCCTCCGGGTTCGATGAGGCCCGGCTCACCCGCAGCGGTGCGCCAAAGGCGGCGCCACCAGCGGGCGACTCCGCATAGTAGGTGTCGTAGACCTGCACGCCTGTCTGCCACGGGTTATTCGCCGGGGGCTGCGTGAGCGCGTCGAACGCGAGGCTCACCTCGCCGCTCGGCGCGACGCTCACCTCCGGGAAGAAGGCGTTACGCCCGGTAACGCGGGCAATCGTGCCCAGAGAAGTCCAGTGCGTGCCATCCGCCGAGACGGCACCCTGCACTGTGCCCTGCCCGTTGGAGAAGTCGCACCAGGCGACGTACACCCGCGTGCTGCTCGGGTCGGCGGCTGGATGGGGGTAGCAGTCGACACGCGCGCTCATGCCCGGCACGCGGTTATACAGATCGACGACGTCGAACGGCGTCCCAGTTAGCGGATAGTCGTGGACCTGCGCCACGGTGATCGGCGCGGAGAAGGTCGCGCCACCATCCGTGGAGGTCGCGACAACCTGCAGCGAGGGATACTTGGTCGAATCGGCATTCTCAGTCCAGAAGGCTTCGACCGTGCCATTGGACGAGACGGTCATCTGCCCCGTCTCGCGGTATCCCTGCGCGCTATTGCTGTTCCCCGCGCTGACCTGCACGGCGTGCGACCACGTGCGCCCTTCGTCGTCGGACGAGGCGACGTAGAGCTTGGTGTTGCCGTTGCCCGCGCACGAATAGCAGTACACCGCCCAGTTCACGTAGACGCGGCCGAAATGCGGGCTACTCGCCGAGTGATCGACGGCGACCCACTCGTGGTCGTCGAAATTCGAGTTATTGTCGGTTGAGGTCGCCTGCACCGGATTCGCCCAGTTCGCGCCGTCGTCGTATGAACGCGAGACGGTCACTTGTTCGCCGGCCTTTTCCTGATAAGGGTCGGCAAGGCTCCCATAGTACATGACCGTGCCGCAACTGTAGCTGAACGAGCCGTTGGCGCATAGGCGAGGACCATAGTCGAGTGTTGGATCACCACCCGAGACACGGCCCAATGTGTCGAAGCCGGGCAGATACCCGCCGGTCCACGTCTTGCCGTTGTCCGTCGATCGGTAGTAGGCCGAGGTCGGCGCGCCCGGTGTGAACGGGCATGGGCTGGCGAGCGGCGTGGTGGTGCCAGGGCAGAGGTTGTTGTTCACCTCGTCGTTGGCGCCCGCGATCAGCACGCCCGTCTGGGGATCGCGGGTGATGGCGGGCTCATTCTGCTTATTGCGCGGAAACGCGAGGTTGTGGTCGAGATCGACGTTGGTTGTGCTCGTGACCGCTGGTGAGGACGTGGCGGCTCTGGCGGCGCGTGGAGCCGTCAGATTCACGCCTAGCCCGATTGCCCCGCCTGCCAGCGCGCAGATCGTGAGCGCGATCAGCATCCGTCGCACGGACAACATCCGTCGCATGGACTTCCCCCCTTTGTACGCTCCTGTGTGCCTGCCCGTCGAACTATCTCGGCGAGGCGGCTGGGCTCCGTTGCCACCAGGGTGCGCACAGACGCCCGCCGCCCCCGGGCAGATAGTACCGGTAAGCGACGGGCGCTACTCGAGCGCATCGTCGTCAGGAACAACGCGCGTCAGGCGGAAACGTTAGACCTAGAACCCACCAGTCCCATTCGGTGTGCCCAGGCCGGTCGGTCCGTCCCATCCGGTCGTGGCGTTACACACGTCGGTGCCGCATGAGCCGTTGCTGCCGCTCGTCACGTCGTTCAGGCCGCTCGTATGGCTGTAGGGATAGGAGCCGTACGTCACGCTTCCGGCGTTGCCTGCCAGCGCGTAGACGCTCGCGATGATCGGCGAGGCGACACTCGTGCCGCCGAAGACCAGCCAGCCACTCGCGCCCTGGTAGGCGTAGCTGTCGTACACCGAGACGCCGGTATTGGGGTCGGCGACCGCCGCGACGTCAGCCTCCGCGCGCTTGCCGCAGACGCTGGTGATGTTCGCGACAGACGACTGCCAGCTCGGCTGTGCATCATACGCGCTGCACCCGCTGCCAGCGCCGTTCCAGACGGTCTCGCTCCAGCCGCGGGCGTTGCTGGCACGCGTTAGGCTGGTGCCGCCGACGGCCGTCACATACTGGGAGGCGGCGGGGTATTGCGCACCGTACCCACTGTCGCCCGAGCTTGCCGTGATGGCGATGCCGGGGTGGTTGTAGTACGACGTATCGTAGCTGGGATCGCTGCTCGACTCGCTACCGCCATAGCTGTTGCTGATGGCGTTCGCGCCCAGCTTCGCCGCCTCGTTGACGGCGGTGCCGAGGTTCGTCAGGCTGCTCGTGGTCGCCTCGACCAGCAGAATGTGGCAATTGGGGCAGACCGCGCTGACCATATCCAGGTCAAGTGAGATCTCCTGTGCCCAGCCGCCGTTCGCGCGGGGATACTTCGTCCCGCCGGACTGGTTGACCTTGCGGAAGCACCCGTTGGCCGTCGTGCAGGCCGGCAGGCCGAACTGCGACCGGTAGACGCCGAGATCGGCCTCGGCGTTGGGATCATCGTACGCATCGACGATTGCGACGGTCTCTCCGCTGCCACCGCTCGCCGCGGGTAGCGCGTAGGCGGACTGGATATCGGCCGGATTATACCCGCCGGGGCTGCTCGCCTGTGGCGAGGCATTCCCGCCCGTCCGCAAGATTGCGTTGCAGCTCGCGCTTCCCGCGGCCGCCATCGCGCAGGCATGGACGAACGCCTTGGGCGCCTGCGTGGTTCGTGGAGCCGCGACCACCGTGCTTGCGAAGATGGTTCCGAGGGTCAGAACCGAGGTCGCAGTGACGGCAATCACGCTGCTGAGAAGTGGCCGTCGGATCATAACTCGCATGCTCCTCCTTGGTGGGGGAACTTGGCTGGTCCGCATCTGGACACAGCCACCAGGTATCAGTTGAACCAGCGCACGCATAGATGCGCGCGGACTGGGATGCCCGGCGATGGTCACGACGAGAGTACCGCGGTGAATGCGCGCTTGACTCCTTCGTACACGCGCCTACCGACTGAACGGGTGCGTCCTTCCGCCTCTGAGTGTATTGCGAAAATGCCGCGTGGTTGATAGCGGTAGTGGAAGTATACCTATCGTCCGGCGCGTGTCAACCCCTACTGCGGAACTGGTTCGTGCATATGGCGGGAGTTGGGCGCACAAGCCGGTCCGCCAGACCTCCGTTTGATTCACCAGGGCGCGCAGGACACCACGCCACTTCTGGTCGGAATGTTGCATATAGTGCGCCACTTCCGCTGGCTCGCTCCGCCAAAAGAATGGAACAGTGAGAGCGCTGGAAACGGCCGGGAGTGCATGAGCGCGCGCGATGCCGAACGACGGTGGTGGCGGAGGAGAGGGGAGGGGCTCGCGGATGGTCGACACGCGGATATCTCACACATCACCAGCGGATACCACCGACACCGACAGCGGCGACACGGCGGATGCGCAGGCACCTCTGGCGCAGTCCGCTTCGGGCGCGAGTGGTGGTCTACATTGGAGCGCAGCAGGCATCCGCATCGAGCGGCTGATTCTGCATGCGCTGGATGCCGCTCGCGGCGCGCCGCTGCTCGTGGACGAAGAGGTCGCGCTGGACGAGCGCACCACTGCCTTCTTCACCGCATATCTGGACGCGGCGCTGCAACGCGCCGACTGGCGTGCCCGATTCGCGGGTGACGAGGGCGATGCCATGCCCGCGCTGTGCGAACGGCTCGTGCGCGACCCCGCCGCCTTCGTCCCCGTCTCGCAGGAGCTTGCCCGGCGGCTCTACGCCCAGATGGCCGCACGACCCCGCACCATCGCGTCCGGCGATCTCGTCGTGTTGCTCTACCGTGCGAGCGAGACCACGCCGCGCAGCCTCGCGCTTCTCAAGCTCGACCCCGACGCGCGGCTGGTGCGCAAGTTCCGCCAGACGCCGGCTGGACGGCAGGTGCGGATCTTCCCGGCGGCGAACGTGCTGCCCGACGCCGTGCGCCTGCAGAAATGCGCGCTCGTCACGCCGTCCGCTCCTGGCGCGACCGGAGCGGCGACATGGGAGATCGCGCTACTCGACACGCAGGCCGGGCCACGCTCCGAGGGCGTCGCGGCTTACTTTTATCGCGGCTTTCTCACCGCCACGCTCGCACCCTCCGCGCGCCGCTACACGCGCCTGTTTCTCACCGCGAGTGAGGGATGGATCAGCCAGCGCGCGGCACTGCTGGAGCCGCCGGACATCCTCGCGTTTTATGCCGCCCGGCGTGCCGTCCTGGCAGGCAACAAGGTCGCGCTGACGGAGTTCGTCACTGCCGCGCTTCCAGCGCATCCCGTGCTTCGCCCGAGCCTGCTGGAGCACCTGCGCGCCGCGCTCCCTGGGCTGGACACGCTGGACGGCGCCCCGTGCTTCCCCGTGGACCGCGCGACCGCGCAGCCGTTTGTGCGCTTCGTCACGCTGGAGCTGGATGGTGGCGCGCGCCTGCGAGTCAGCGCCCCGCAGTTCGACGGGCTGGTGCGTGTGGCGCCACGTCGCTCTGGTAACGTCGTCCGGCTCGTCGTGGAGACGGTAACGCTGCGCGAGGGAGGGAGCAGCCTATGAGCGGCGTACATCCACTTGGGACCATACAGCCAGCTGGTGCAAGGGTGCAGCTCGGTCATGCCGGCGCGACGACGGTAGCACAGAGTCCAGACGGCTCGCACTCGGATGCGGACGCGACGGCAACCGCCGCGCTCCAGCGACTTCGTGCGCGCGGCCAGGTACTCGCAGACCTCGCGGCGGCGCTGTCCCTCGACCGCTCTGCTCTAGCGTACGGCGAGACGCCCGACCGGCTGGAGGTCATCCACCGCGTGGGCGTGGAGCGGCTGGCCTCTGACCTGCCTGCGGCGCTCGCGGCCGCCTTCCTCGCGCTCGGCACCGACCTCACGCTCGACCTCATGGCGGTCGGAGGGAATCCCGATGGAGCCGCGCCACTCGCCGTCACGCTAGAGGCCAGTGCGTCCGGACCACGCGGCCCGGTGGACACGCTCGCCAGCTTTCTTGCGCGGCTCGCCCGGCTGGCGGCGTCCTCCGGTGAGCAAATCGAGGTGGAGTGCCGCCTGCGCGCTGAGAAAGCGCTGGCGCGGGCCGATGCCCTCGGGCTCGTGATGTCCGATGCGGGAGATCACGGCGGGGTCGAGCGCCTTCCAGTCGTGTTCTATACCTCTGGTGGATGGGAAGCCCTGCTGAGTGTGGAGGCGGTGCCGCTGCTCGCGCGCACGATCTTCGCGCTGCCTGAACCCATCGATGCTGCCTCGCCCGAAGTGCCAGGTGTGCCGCTGGCTGTGCTCTGTGACGCGGCGGGCTACCTGGCCGGACCGGTTCTGGATGTCGTCGGCGCTGCTTCGCCTGAGCCGCCGCGCTGGCTGCCCCGCTCTCGCGCCTCGGTCCGCCGGTTTGCCGAGCGCGCCGACGAGATGCGCCGCCTGTGTGCCGAGGAGGGCGGCTGGGGGACGCGTCTCCCATCGCTGACGCCCGCGCACCTGCGTGTCGAGAAGCGCGCGCCCGGCATGCGCTCTGTCGCCGCCCAGCTGGATGCGCTGGCAGCCGTTCTTGCCACCGGATACCTCGCGAGCAGCGTCCACGGCTCGTTCGAGGAGGGGCTGCGCGCCTCTTTCGGCGCGGTGCGCCCACGTCTGTGCTGGCTCTCGGGCGACGCCACCTCCGACGCTCGGATTGACTTGGACACGCCCCCCGAGACCGAAACGGCGTCGGTCGTTCGGCTCGCAGCCTGGGCCTACGCGCACGCCTCGCAGGACAAGCTGGCGATTGCGCGCGAGTGTCTCGACCGCGCCCTTCCGCCTGAGCGCACGATACCGCTCGCCTCAGTGGAGCGCGCGGCGGCGCAGGCGCTGGACGCGGCGAAGGCGAATTTCGCGCTCTACCTGCGCGGCAAGACCCGCGACTACTTCGCCGTGCGGCAGTCGGCCTTCGATGCCATCGCGGCCTATGGCGAGTCGGTTCGCTCGGCGGCGAGAGACCTCGCGGCGGGCGCCGTCGATACGACCGCGAAGGCGGCAGGTGTCGCGCTGGGCGCGCTCATCGCGGTGGTCGTGCAGCCAGCGGCGTCGCGGGGCGTGCTGTGTCTGGCGGCGCTGCTCTACGCGGCGTATCTCGTCGTGGGCATCGCGTTCGTGCTGCGCTCACGCTACGACCAGCTCCGGCTGGAGCGCGACGACCTGCTCGCGCGTCTCGCGGCGCTTCCCGAGCTCACCGCGACGGAGCGTGCGACTCTCCAAAGCCCGCTCGCTCGCGCCGATGCGCATGCCGCACGCTACCTGTGTGGCGCGGCGATGGTTTATGCTGGATTGCTGCTCGCCGCGCTAGCGCTGGCCGCACTGACAATTGCCGATCCCGCGCTCTTCGTGGCATTCGGCCAGACGGGACACACGC
>CAYRVF010000021.1:16933-30122 GCA_964427535.1 uncultured Ktedonobacterales bacterium | reverse complement strand
GAGACGGTAAGCCGTCCTCGATTAGCGGCGATAGGTGCGGCCGCGATTCGCCGGGTATCCACCGCCAGCCGATGGACCGCCGATCGGCGCGCCACTGGACTGACGTGGAGTCGCGTTCGGCAGCGCCCCGCCGGAACTGCCATGGCGTGGCAGCTTCCGGTAGTCGCGCGCGTCGATGGCGATTTGCCGCACCAGGCTGACGTCCGAGAGGCGTGAGCTGATGCGCTCGTCCAGATGCGAGAACTGCCGGTGATTGGTCGTGATGACGGTCAGGAAGCCGTAGTTATAGCGATAGTTGATGAGTTGGAAGAGCTTTTCGGTCGCCCAGGCAGTGCTGTTCTCGGCGCCCAGGTCGTCGAGCACGAGCAGATACGACTCGCGAATCTTGTCAAACATCGCATCGTAGGTCGTCTCGCTGTTGGGCGCGAAGGCCGAGCGCAGATGCTGCAACAAATCAGGCACGATGGAGAAGAAGACGGTGCGGCCCTGTGCGATGAAGTGGTTGGCGATGGCGGCGGCCAGGTGCGTCTTGCCCACGCCATAGCCACCCATGAAGAGCAGCCAGCCGCGCGGGTCCTGTGTGTAGGCGCGGGCGACCTCGTAGGCCTCCACCAGGCTCGGAATGCTGCCGCCCATGCAGTCGAAGTTGTCGAACGTCTTGTCCTTGAACGGATTGAGGCTTGAGAGTTGGCGCAGCTCGCTGAGGCGCCGCTCCTCGCGCTCGCGTTCTTTGCACTCGCACGCGATCGCCTGGCCGAACATGGGGTCGCCCAGCGGCACGTCAGCACGCACGAACCCCGCGCCGCCGCAGACCGAGCAGACATCTGCCTCTGGCAGCTCGCTATCCGGACGCAGCGGCACCGTATGCGCGGGCGACCGGCGCGGCATGCGCGCGAGATACTCGTGCGTCACCTCGCGCAGCGACGCCATCGACGAAGACGACGGCGCGACGTCTGGCACACTCGCGGCGGAGGCGGGTGAGGTGGTAGTGGCGCGGCGCGGCGGTAGCTCGAGGATATGATCGTCCGCCAGCACGTCCGGGGGCGCGGCCATGCGCGCCCCCTCGGTGGAGGTTTGCGGCGGCAGGAAGGAGGGTGTCATGCGCTGTGCTGGAGCGCTGCCGCGACCTGCCGTGCTAGGTGCGGACGGCGGCAGCATCGTGTTCGGCGCGGGCGCTGACTGGCTGGGCGTGGGCAGGCCGCCCCGACGCGGGCGCGAGAGGCCAGCGCCACGGCGCATATTGCGTGCGTTGCGCTCGAGAAAGCCGCTCATGCGATCCATGACCTATGCCCCCTTCCCCTCAGACTCCCAGCGCCGGAGAATCGCGCGGATGTAGCTCCATTTGCGCTTGTTCTGCTGCACCGCCTGCCGGAACGCCTCTTCCACCCACTCATAGGGATAGCGGTCCTCGGCATCTCGCAGCTCCTCGGCCACGAGCGGCAGCAGTAACCCGATATTCTGCTCGTACAACGTGAAGATATTGGGCCGCTCGACCTCGATCGTCAGCGTTGGACCTCCGTGTGCCGCCCCGCTGGAGGAGCCCGCCAGCCCTTCGAGGTCGACCAGCACCTCTGGTGAGGTCTCTCCCCGCAGGAGCCGAGCCACTGCCTGCCGGCTGCGCTCGGTATTGAATAAGTACCAGCTTACGACCTCGCCGTCCACACGAACGCGCACCCGCAGCAGCGTGCCATGTGCGTGCGCCAGCTCCAGCGCCGCGCGCAGGCGCTCCTCTGGCGCGCGCGGGTCGCCCGGCCGCCGCAACGCCCGCCGCAAGAGCGCATCGGCGAAGAGCTCGCGGTCGCTCACGCAGCGCGGCTCGCCTGACTTGCGCGAGAGCAGCCAGAACAGGTGCAGCGTCACCTTCAGCTCGCCGAGATCGTGAATCTCGGGCAGCACGGCGGTGAAAAACGCCTCGGGCACTGGCACGAACGGATTCTTGCCCGGAGGAAACCCGGAAAATGCTGACATGCGAGGGTGCTCCTCCGTTAAAAGTCGGGTGTCCGCAGCTCAAGGTCACGGTAGCGCGTCTGTGCCGCCTGGAAGAAGAGACTCACCTGCCCGATCGGCCCGTTTCGGTGCTTGGCGACGATGATGTCCGCGATGTTCTTGCGATCCGTCTCGGGATTGTACACCTCGTCGCGGTAGATGAACATAACAATATCGGCGTCTTGCTCAATTGAGTTATGGGCGATGAGGTCACCCGCCACAAAATTGTGATGGTCATCTACCGTCAGGTCGAAGACGTCCGCCTCGCCGTCTGGCTCGATCGAGACAATCTCATCCCAGTACACATCGCTCGTGGCGAGGGCAGCAAGTGCCTCAGATTGGACGACGGCAGCCAGACGCGCCGCCCGCTCCCGGCTGACGTTCTGCCGGTACAATCCCGAGCCGGAGTACTGCATACCCAGCTGTGCCTGAAACTGGCGGTCGGTGAGACCGACCAATTTCCGTGCCGGGTGCGCGTGGAGCTGCCATACCTCTCGCGGCACGATGTCACGGTTTGTGTTTGCCGTCCGCGCGAGAAGGTAGCGCTCGATCTCGGCCTCGTGCAGTTGCTTGCTCTCTCCCAGGCCGCCGATGCATGAGATGAACCGCAACAGGTCAGCCCTTCCGCTCACGATCACATGGTACTGATCGCGACCCTTGCCAGCCTGTGCGTGTCGCGACATGGTGGCGTTGATTCCTAGCCGGAGTAACAGCGATTGAACGTCACGCGCGAGCTGTCTGCTGCTTGAGGCGTAGTAGACGTTGGCATAGTGTTTCACGCCGATGCTCAAATTGACGCACCCATCCGTTGCCCACAAGTGACGCAAGAAGCGCGCGATTCCGGCCTCAGGCTGGCGGAAGACATCCTCTGGCACACGCTTCTCATAGGAGCGGAGGCCAAAGACACCCATTTCGTCGAGCCAGGCCGCGACGGGATTGCGCTTGCCATGCGTCAGGCGCTCGCTCGCCGAGAGGTAGACCTGATACCAGCCGCGCTCCTGCGAGATGCGCGGAGTGACAGATTCGCCGAAGACGGAGCTCGCCAGTTGAGCGACCGTCTCTGCCAGCATGTGCTCTCGCGTCGTGTACTGGACGACATGGCGCGGAAGCGTGCAGCCATCGCCGATCAGGTGTCCGAGCAAAGCCAGCTCGTCATCGGTCATCGTCGCCTGACTCGGGCCAGGGAGCGTTCGCGGAAGCGCCAAGCGTATGCCGGGCGCAAGCTCAACCAGGCGCTTCCAGCCTGAGATGGTGAGGAACTTGTGGTTGGCGGTGGCGCGCAAAGAGCGGCCCAGTCGAGTTGTCAGCCGGTACACCGGCTTGTGGCCGGTGGCGAATGCGTGTGTGGCGGTCGCGGGCTCCAGCTTCCAGGTGGACTGATTTAGCGCGAGCACACGGAACCCGGCCTGCCCGACAAGCTCACCGATCGGGCGGTAAATGCCCTCATCGGGCAGGAATACAGGCGTCTCGGCAGCCAGGCAGCCCGACTCGCGAAGGTCGCTGAGCTGTGGGCGCTTATCGGTGCGGCTCTCGACGGCGCGGGAGAGCTGCGAGAGCGCCATCACCGGCACGTCCAGTTCGCGGGCCAGCCCTTTGAGTCCGCGGCTGATCTCGGAGATTTCTTGCTGGCGGTTGCCCTCGCCGCGCCCTGGGATGCCACTGCCCTGCATCAGTTGCAGGTAGTCGACGATGAGCAGGTCGAAACCGTGCTCCATCATCAGGCGGCGCGCCTTGCTGCGCATCTCCACCAGGGTGATGCCCGGTGTGTCGTCGATGTAGATCTTGGTCTGCGAGAGCCGCCCGATGCTCTCGCTGATGCGCTCCCACTCATCGTCGTTGATATAGCCGGTACGCAGGCGCTGCTGATCGACCATCGCATCCATCGACAGGATACGCGCGGCAAGCTGCTCCTTGCTCATCTCCAGACTAAAGATCGCGACACTGTGCCCGTACCGTAGCGCCGCATTGTGCGCAAGCGAGAGCGAAAGTGCCGTCTTTCCAACTGCCGGACGGGCGGCCAGAATGAGCAGATCGGACTTTTGCAGGCCGCCGGTCATCTTGTCCAGGTCCGAGAAGCCCGTGGCGACGCCGACGATGGAGCCGCGCCGCTCGTGCAACTGGTCGAGCTTTTCGAGGTACTCGCGCAGTGTGTCGCCGAGAGGCGTCAGCTCGTCGCGGGTGAAGCGCTGCGAGATGTTGAAGATGAGCTTCTCGGCCTGCTCCAGCGCGGTCGGGGCATCCGGCTCGTTGTAAGCCAGGGCGGCGATCTGCCCCGCCGCGTGGATCAACCGGCGCAAAGTCGCGGTGCGCTCGACGATGCGCGCGTAGTGCTCGATGTTCGCGCTCGTCGGTACCTGGTTGGCCAGCGAGCTGACGTAGCTGACGCCGCCGATCTCGTCGAGCTTGCTGCGTCGGGTCAGCTCGTCGGTCAGTGTGATGAGGTCGATAGGCTCGCCGGACTCATACAGGTCGAGCACCGCCTCAAAGACGGCGCGATTGGCCTCGCGATAAAAATCCTCCGGGTGGAGGAAATCGGCGACCTGCGCTAGCGCCTCCGGATCGATCAGGAGGCTCCCCAGGACGCCGGCTTCAGCCTCCACATTCTGAGGCAGGAGCTTCTCCGCGGCCATCTGTCTGCTCTCCCACGACCACTCAGCGCGCCGGTCCGGCGCTCCCCTGCTCAGCGCGCGTATCGCTGAGCTTCGACGCTCGCTACCTAGAACACCTATTCTACGCAAGTATATCATCGGGCGAGCGTCGAAGTGCGCACATCTTCCAACGAAGCGGCGCGCAAGAAGAGTACGTGACGGGGCCTTGATTGGCAAACGCGAGCACGCGGAGAGCATCCAGGGGCTGTGGATAAGTCGGTGGAAAACACGATCTGTCAGGCGGTTTTGGGTGACAAAATGGCCAGCTATCCACACCGGCGCGTGAGTTATCCACAGGTTGTGCCCGAAAGGGACGAGTTATCCACGAATTTATCCACTTCGCGCGATTCGTCCAAATGGGCTAGCAGGCAGTGGCCAGCGGAGAAACATCGACGGCGAGGGGGGCGCCGGAGAGAAAGACACCGAGGCCCCAAGTCCTCGGAGGAGGAAACGGGGCCTCGGTGGGAGGGACATCGAGAAGGGCGATGCGCTACCGCCCGTTGCGGCTACGAACTGTAGGACACGCGCGGGCGCCGCACGGCAAACGTCGGCAGCACCTCAGTGCCGATTCCACTGTTGATCACGATCGCGGCCGACTCATAGAACGCCATGAGTGAGACGAGCATGCCCGCATAGCCACCAATCACGCCGATGAAGTCGCGACCCGCGATCCACAGGCCGACGCCATCACACAGGTAGGTGAAGGCCAGCACGAAGAGAATCGCGGCGATCATGCGGTTGTCGCCGAGCGCGGCGATGCCCAGGTATGCCGCGATCAGCCCGAACGTGAGGACGAAGATGCCTGCCACGATCGAGGCATCGTTGGCTGCATCCAGCGGAGGCGTGACATGCGCCACCGCCGCCATCCAGAGCAAGATTGCGAAGGCCGTGTTGAAGGCGCCGAAGCTCCCAAAGGCCGTTGCGGCGATGACATTGCCGCGCCGATACGCCCACATACCGGCCAGGAACTGCGTGATGCCGCCAAAGACGAGCAGCACCGGAATGGCGACGACTTGCGCCGACGGATTGAACCAGGCAAATACCGAGCTCACGGTGAATGTGGCCGCGGCGAAGCCCGCCAGCCCGAGGGGAATCGGATCGGCAATCGACGCCTGGTCCTGCTCGGCGAGCGCCTCGGTGTCGCGCTTGGCGAGCGGCCCCTTCACGGTTCCCGCGAGTGTCCAATACTCGGCGGGTGCCCCGTCACTGTCCGCGGGTGTGCGGGTTTCTGGTCCTACAAGTGATCCTGCCATCCTGAAAGACTCCTTTCATCAGACCCTGCCATGCCAGCGCCCTCTTCCCGGGCGAGTCCATCGTGACAGGTCTTCTACCGTGACACTACATAACAACTTCACCTGGCAAGACTGCAGAGCGCGTACCATCACAATGCGATGCATTTTTCGCCGATGTCTCGTGTGGCAGCCCGCCTGCCCTATGTGAGTGCCGCCAGCCGGGCATCATGCTATACTGGGGCGCGAAACTGGCGACGCGACCGGGAAGTGCGGCACGTGGGGCGCGGCCACCGCGGCGAGAAGGAAGAGGTATGGGGAGAGTGAGGACGGCCAGGAGCGCCCGGGCATGGACGGGAGAGCGCAACTCGGCGGCGATACGCGCGCTGCTGGCCGCAGTGCTTGCGCTGGGTGGTCTCGTAGCCAGCGGCGCAGCTTGGGGAGGCGTCGCGCATGCGGACAGTGGGGGCACGCTCACGATAACGCAACCGCACCCATCCAGCAACACGGCGACGGGTCCAGTTGGTGCCAACGTCGCCGTGCAGGGCCAGGGAACCGCGGGCGTGAGCTATACGCTCGGCTATCAGACGCAAGACCTCGGCTGCGCCGCTGGCTCCTCGCCGCTCGCCAGTCCTCCTGTCACCGTGACGGCAGCGAGCGACGGCTCCTTCGCGGCGCAATTTTCGTGGCCCTCAGCCGCTTCGGCGGTTGGGACGAACTACGTGATCTGCGCCACCACATCCTCGAAGCCCTCAGCGCCGCCCATCGCATCGCAGGTGGTCTATCACGTCGCGTCGGCATCTCCTCCGCAGATCCGGCTGGCTGGCGTCACCGCTGGCTCGGGCGGCGCGGTGGTGCTGCCTGCGGGCGGCAGCGTCAAGATAAGCGGAGCGAATTTTAATGGCAACGGTGTCCGGGTCACTGCCTATCTGTCTCTGGTTCAGGTGAACTCCGCTGGTGCCCTTCAGAGTAACGGCACGGTGCTCCAGACCGCAGACGGAAAGCAGCGGATCGACGTCGGCGGCGACGGGACGTTTAGCGCGACTTACATCATCCCCAACATTCAGTCGGCGGGCTCGTTTCTCTACGTCGTCTCGAATGACGGCAGCGCGACGCTGCTGCCCACGCTCGTCGCCATGCAGCAGGTAACCGTCGGCCAGGCGGCGACACCTACTGCCACGCCCGCGCCCACCAGCACAGCCGCGCCGACTACCCAGCCCAGTCCGACATCGACGCCACCAGGCACAGGTGGGGGCGACTCGTTTAGCGCGCGTCTGCCGCTGATCGTCGCGCTGGGCATCCTGAGCGTGTTGCTCTTCGTTTTGGGGCTGATCTTGCTGGCAACCGCTGCCTCTGGCCCGCGCAACCCGCAGTCGCGCTAGCTAGAAGACCATGTTCGAGAGCCAGCCGTAGACCCACTCGGGGTGGATGGCGAGAGGGATGGCGGCGCTATCGTCTGTCGCGAGGTCGAGTTGCATCACCAGGTCGTCGATTTGGGGTGCCGCGCCGATCTCGGTGAGGAGCGAGAGTGCGCTGCCTCCTACGGCCGAGAACGGCATGAGGATGCGCTCCTGGCCCGTGAGGCCGTCGGCTGCCGTCGCGGCGCGCCAGGGAGCCTCCTCGCCGAGCGCGGATGCCAGCAACGCGGCGGCGCTGGCGGAGTCTCGCGCCACCCATGGTCCCAGTCGGAGCTCGCCAGTTCGCTCATGCGGATAGCGCAGGGCGAGGTAGCCCAGCGGCTCACCTGCCTCCTCGACGGTGTAGAGCCAGCTATAGGGCAAGGCCAGCAGCCGCTCCAGCAGCCACATGCGGTCGCCGCCGAAGGCTGCCTCGTCGAGCGCGCGCAGTCGTGCCAGGCCGTCCGCACCGGAGATGCGCGCCTGTCGCCCGGCGGTCTGCGCCAGGAGGGCATGCGTGTCGAGCGTGGAGACATCGGAGGCGACAAGATATGAGGGTGCCACGGGTACGAAGCCGAGGCGAGTGTAGAGCGGGCGACCATCCGCGGTGGCATCGAGCACGGCGTGGCGCACACGCTGCTCGCGGAGCCAGTCGAGCGTGGTCCGCATCAGCAAGCGGCCGAGGCCACGGCGGCGATACGCGGGCGCCGTGACGACATTGCCGATGACGCCGATTGCCCCTGGCGCGATGGCGCTGGTGCTGGCAATTGGCGGCCCATCGGGCGCGGATCGCACGACGAAGAGACGTGCGCGCTCCCACGCCAGCAGGGCGCGCAGCAGCAACTCGTTCGGATGCCACCCCTGCTCGCGACGCAACTCGACGAGCGCGGGCAGGTCGGCATGCGTCGCGCGTTCGACCTGTAGCCGCTTCAGGGCAGTATCCACCCGCGTCTCCTCCACCAACGTCTTCCACTCGGCCCCACACTCTCCGAAGCCAAGCGCACACACACTCATGGTAGCACACAACGCTGGTCGGTGGCTTGGGGGCCGCACCGCAGGAAGAGTGCAACGTCTGGCGCCTTTCAGCGTAGAGACAGACGAGACATCAGGTTTCTGACTGGGTCACGTTCGGAAGACTCTACCCGCTGGACGGCGTACTCTCGCTGCACATATAATTGGGCTGCGGTTGTGGCGTGCGCCCGTCCCCGGAGGGCCCCGGCCAGCCGGGACTCTGGCGCATTTTGAACGTCAGGAGGCCAGCTATGGGTGATAAGAGTCCGAAAAACAAAGAGAAGCGAAAACCCAAGAAGAAGGCCTAATGTCGGCTGCCGTCTGCCTCCCGAAGGACGGACGTCGCGTTCTCGATTCTTGGGCACGTCCAGGCTGGCGAACGCCGACAACGCTGAACCCAGCCTGGACGGGTGTCGCTCGCGTTCATTGTCCTGGCACGCTGCGCTACTGGTGGGGGAGTACGAATGTTTAACGTCATCCTGATCGTGGAGACGTTTCTGGCGTTCGTGGTCGCCGTGGTGATCCACGAGATGGCCCACGTCGGCATGGCCGCGCTGCTTGGCGACCGCACGCCGGTGAGTCGCGGGCGCTCGACGCTCTCGCCACGCCGTCAGCTCGCCCCAATCGGTACACTCGTGGCGGTCGCGCTCTCGTTCTCCGGCCTCGGCCTGGGCTGGGGCAAGCCGCTGGAGCTCGATGCCCGGCGCATGCGGGTCGGGCCTAACCTCGGCACAATTCTGGTCGCGGTGGCCGGGCCGCTAGTCAACGCGATTCTCGGCATCGGCATCATATTCGGATTACGCTCTCTGCCGGGATTCACCTCGCTCGACGCCGCCAGCAACGTCTGTTACGGGCAGTTCGGCGTGCATATGCAGCAATGCCTGACACATCAGGTCGGGCAGATGGGTGTCGTGCTGCGGGCGGAGCAACTGGTGTTCATCTTCGCCGTCACGAACATCCTCATCGCGCTGGTGAACATCATTCCGCTGCAGCCGCTGGATGGCTATCTCGTGCTCTTCGCGCTGCTGCCGACGCGCCAAGCCATTGCCTATCGTAGCTGGGCGCCGTACATGGAGCTGATCCTGCTGGTCATCTTCTTCGTGCTGCCCGTGATCTTTCAGTTCATCGGCATCGCCTCGTTTAACCCCGCGGCCTGGCTCGGAGGCATGGCGCACACCATCGCCGGGCGCTTCACGGATGGCGCGTACGACTTCGCGGTTGTGATGTAGCGCCGCTATGCTTCGCCCGCCCGATGCCGCCGATGCGCGCCCTCACACGTCCTCCGCGGCGCGCTACCGTGTCTACCAGCTCTGGCGGTCGCTCACGCCGCGGCCGCTTACCACAGACGACCGCGCGGTGCTCGATCAGATGCTGCCGCCAGCGAGCCGCTCCGTCTTTACCGCGATGTCGCTTAACGACCAGCGCCACAGTCTGACAGTCTACCGGGCGCTGCTGGCACGTGGATGCGACGATCCCGAGATGCTCGCCGCCGCGCTGCTGCACGACAGCGGCAAGGGCAGTGGCCGCGTGCCGTTGTGGGTGCGGCCGCCGTTCGTGCTGCTGCGCGCCTTCGCGCCGGGCGTGCTCTCCTGGCTAGCACGCGCGCCGGGCGGATGGTGGCGGCGTCCGTTCTATAACGCCGCGCACCACGCCGCGATTGGCGCCGATCTCGCCGCCGCCGCCGGACTCCCCGAGCGAGTCGTACTGCTCATCCGTACGCACCACATCCCCGACGGCCCCGCCGCCGAGCTGCACGCCGTCGACGACGCGGTGTGAGCGGCTGCTTGACGTACGATTGAGCAGGCGGCACCTCTCGGACGTTCTAAAGGCAAACAAAAAACCCCTGACAATATCAGGGGTTGTGGGTTCTTGGCTCCGGGACGTGGATTCGAACCACGACTAACTGATCCAGAGTCAGCCGTCCTACCGTTAGACGATCCCGGAATGGCGCGGCCGCGTTCGCGACAGCACACAGAATACTACCACATGGTGGGGCATGTTTCAAGGCCTGGGAATTTGGGGAACAGGGGGGCGTACTGACCCCCAACTATATCGACACTGTGCGCCTCACGCCGACCCGTACTGGTGGCCGCAGTATTGCGCGGCACGGCCAGGCGCGCATAGAATGAGGCATGTTTCTCCTCTTTACGGGACCAGACGAGTTTAGCGCCTCCGAAGAGCTGGCGCGCCTGCGTGCGTCGGGCGAGTTCGATCTGAACCAGGATGTGTTCGATGGGGCGATGGCCGAGCTCGCGAGCATCCGTACCGTCTGCGAGACGTTCCCGTTCTTGAGCGCGCGGCGACTCGTGGTCGTCCATGGGCTGCCCAATCGCAAGCGTGGCGGCGCGTCCGACGATGCCGACGGCGATGAAGACGACGCCGAGCCGGAGCAGCAGACCGACGCCCGCGCCAGCCGCAGCAAGAAGGGCAAGGGCGGCGCGATGGGTCCCAAGGCGTTCGTCGAGGGGCTGGCAGACTGCGCCACACACTTGCCCGAGACCACCACGCTCGTCGTACACGTTCCCGAAGATCTGGAGGCCTCGCATCCGCTGATGAAGGCCGCGAAGGCCGCAGGACAGGTCAAGACGTTCCGCGTACCGCGCGGCTCGCAGCTCGAAGACTGGCTGGCACGGCGAGCGAAAGCCGCGAACGCGCGCCTTCGTCCGGATGCCGCGCGGGAGTTGATCGGTCTGGTCGGCGAGGACACGCGCGTGCTGGCAAGTGAGATCGAGAAGCTGTGTACGTACGTCGGCGCGGGAGGCGAGATCGGTATCGAGGATGTGCGCGCGTTGACCGCGCCCTCTCGCGAGGCGCGCGTCTTCGACCTCACCGATGCGCTCGCCCGGCGCGACCGCTCTCGCGCGCTGGCGCTGCTGCACGAGCTGCTGGCGAACGGCGAGTCGCCGCTGGGCATCGTCGCGCTGACCGCCTTCCAGACGCGCGCGCTGATGCAGGTGAAGACGCTCGCTGACCGGGGACTGCGGGTGCCACAGATCGCGCAGACGGCAGGGCTGGCGCCGTTCGTCGTCGAGAAGTCACTGCCGCTGGCTCGCCAGTTCACCATGCCGCAGCTCGAAGCGGCGCACCGCACGCTGCTCGACGTGGACGCCGCGCTCAAACGCAGCCGGATGACGCCGGATATGGCGCTCGATCTGCTGGTGCTGGGCTTCGGAACGGGCGTGCGCTAGCGTCTACGTCTGGCCGTTTTGTACCTGATTGTCGTGCGGCCGAGACGTCGCGTGAAGGAGAATCCAGTCGTGTCGCAGCCCAGCGTGTCCTCATCGCGGCCACTCGCGCCAGAGAGTCTTACCAGCCGGCGGTTCAGCGTGCCGTTCGAGACGCGCGTGCTGCTGGCGATCTGCGGCGTCGGATTGCTGCTGCGACTCTGGCCACTGGGCGGCTTCTCCACCGAGTATGACGAGGGCGTGTACTGGCAGTCGCTGCGCGCGATGGCGGAAGGGCACCATCTGTTCAGCCAGGTGTTCAGCTCGCAGCCGCCGTTCTTTCTGCTGAGCCTCTATCCCTTCTACGCGCTGCTGGGGCAGTCGCTGGTGGCCGCGCGGGCGGGAGTGCTGCTGCTCTCGCTCGTCGGGCTGGTCGCGGTGTATTTCGCGGGCCGCGCGATCGGCGGGCGCTGGGCGGGTTTCGTCGCCTGCGCCGTGCTCGCGCTCGACCCGCTCTATCTGCAGCAGTCGCACACGCTCGAAGCGGAGATGCCCTCGCTGGTCTTCCAGCTCGTGTCCGTGGCATGCGCCGCTGAAGCATGGCGGAGAAGCGGACGGGCGCGGCGCTGGCTCGCGCTTGCCTCCGGCATCGCGCTCGGGCTGGCGATTCAGGCGAAGCTCTTTGGCGTCGTCGCGCTCGTTCCGGCGGCGCTCTATCTGGCCGCGCCTGTATTTGGAGCGACCCTGGACGGCGAGACGGGTGCGGTGCGGATGCCAGCGCGTGATCAGCTCCGTGCCGGCATCACGGCAGCCGCCCCCGAGCTGGCGCTGTTCGCCGGTGGATGTCTCGCTGCCGTCGCGCTGTTGCTCGTGCCGTACCTGGGCGATCTCGGTGCGCTCTACGATCAGGTGGTGCGCTTCCACCTCGCCGCCGCCAGCGCCGTGAACGCGGGGATGCGCCACAACCTCAGCGTGTTGGCCGGCACGGGGCAGCTCTATCCGGCGGGCCTGCTCGCCATCGGGGCCTGCGTGCTGGCGTGGCGGCAGCGGAAGTGGCACCTGGCGCCGCTCGCGCTCTGGCTGCTCGTCTCGCTGCTCGTGCTCCTCCGTCAGCAGCCCCTGTTTCCGCATCATCTCGTGCTGCTCTCCGCGCCGCTTGCGCTGCTGGCAGGGATGCTCGCCCCCCTGCTGCTGACGGACCGACTGGCAACGGGTTCACGCGCCGCACGGGGGGGGACGCTGACGAGCGCACTCGCCGGGCTGGTCGCGCTCGTCCTGCTGGTATTCGTCGTGCTCGACGTGCGGGCCAGCGCCGCGGCGGCGGTCTCGGTGCCGCCGGAGGTTGCTCGGACCGCGCTCGCGCTGGACGTCGGGACGACTCCCGGCGACGTCGTCGTCGCCGATGACCAGTATCTCGCCGCGCTGGCCGACCGCGACGTGCCACCGCAGCTCGTCGATACGTCGCAGGTGCGCATCGCCAGCGGCTACCTGACCGCCCCTCAGCTCGAAGCGATTCTCGCGCGCGACGACGTACGCATGGTGCTCTTCGCCAGCGGCCGCTTCGACGCCGTGCCCGGCTTCCGTGCCTGGGTGGCGATGCACTACACCCAGCAGATCACCCTCAGTAGCGGCGCCGTGCTCTACATCAAAGTGCCGCAGACGCCTTTACCAGCGTAGCGGGGGCCCCCCCCCCACCCCCCCCCCCCCCCCACCCCCCCGCAGGGGGGGGGCGGTGCGGGCGGCGCCGCGGGGGG
>CAYRVF010000021.1:0-16923 GCA_964427535.1 uncultured Ktedonobacterales bacterium | reverse complement strand
GCGCCCGCGCCCCCCCCGTCCTGAGCGCTACCCGCCCGGGCGCGCTCCGCGCGGTGGTCCAATGGGGCTCCTCCCCCCCCCCTGCGGGGGGGGGAGTGGGTGGGCGTGGGGCCCAGCCCCACCGCCAGCTGCGACGCTCATCTCCGACAGATATCTCCCCCTTGACAGCGGGCTCATGACGGACTACTCTTCTCGCACATACAAAAATACTTGTACGTGCAACGTCACACGTACGTCAGAACCAGGCGACGTTGCTCGCCGGAGCGAGGAGGGCGCGTATGAAGATCGAGAGTGCGGAGAAGGCGCCACAAGCGCACGAGCCGTTGATTCCGCTGCCGGAAGACGTGCCGGTGACCATGCCGAAGCTGCCCGTATACGTGACGATTCGCACGCTGGAGCAGCTCAAGGCCATCGCCGATCCGGTGCGCAGCCGCATGCTCGGCATCATCCAGAACGAGCCCGCCACCGCCAAGCAGCTCGCCGACCGTCTGCATATCGCACCGGGCAGCGCGGGACATCACCTGCAGGTGCTCGAAGAAGCGGGGCTGGCGAAGGTCTCGGCGCTGCGCCTGGTGCGCGGCATCGTCGCCAAATACTACACGCGCACAGCCCGCATCTTCGCGTATGATCTGCCGCCGGATGTGGCAGGCGAGATGAGCTCCGCGCTGGAGATTCTCAACCACGCCCGCGACGAGATGGTGGAGGCGGTCGGCGATTACGGAGAGAACGCAGCCGTCACCGATGGGCTGGCTCGCGCGCGGCTCTCACCCGCTCAGGCGCATGCCTTCAGGGCCCGTGTGGATGCGCTGTTCGAGGAGTTCGCCGGGCAGCCGCCCGACCCGGACGGCGAGATATACAGCCTGTACGTCGGGCTGTTCCACTCGCCCGCCTATCTGCAGCACACCGACTCGCCGCCAGTCGCCGACGAAGACGAGGCAGACGGCGCATAGATCGCATAGATCAGGAAGAGAAGACCGATGCAGACATCGACTGTCAGCCAAGGAGCGCCCACGCGGAGCCGGTCGCTCTGGCGCAATCGCGATTACATGCTGCTCTGGAGTGGTCAGGCCGTCTCGTCCATCGGCACGCAGGCCTCGACCCTCGCGTTCCCGCTGCTGATACTCGCGATCACACGCTCACCGGCCCAGGCGGGCATCGCCAGCGCCCTGCGCGCGTTGCCGTACCTCATCTTCAGCCTGCCTGCTGGTGCGCTTATCGACCGCTGGAATCGCAAGCGCGTGATGATTCTCTGTGATGCGGGGCGCGCCATCGCGCTCGGTAGCATCCCGATCGCGCTCTACTTCCAGTTCCTGACCGTGACGCAGCTCTACGCCGTCTCGCTTGTCGAGGGCAGCCTCTTCGTCTTCTTCAACATCGCCGAGGCCGCCTGCCTGCCGCGCGTCGTGCCACAGGCGCAGTTGCCCGCCGCGACCGCGCAGAACCAGGCCACAGAGGGCGTCTCGTCGCTGGTAGGGCCACCGCTGGGCGGCGCGCTCTTCGGCATCGCCCAGGCGCTCCCCTTCCTGGCCGATGCGGTTTCGTACGCCGTGTCAGTGGTCTCGCTCTTCTTCATTCGCGCAGAGTTCCAGGGCGAGCGGACCGTTACCCAGCGCAAGCTGCGCGTCGAGATCGCCGAGGGGCTGTCGTGGCTGTGGCGGCACCCACTCATCCGCTTCATCGCGTTTCTGACGGGCACGAGCAATCTCGTCGGCAACGGCACTTTCCTGCTGCTGATCGTGCTGGCGAAACAACAGCATGCGTCCGACTTCGCCACCGGCGCGATCTTCACCGTGGGCAGCGTCGGCGGCATCGTCGGCTCGATCATCGCGGTGAAGATCCAGAAGCGTTTTAGCTTCGCGCAGGTCATCATCGTGAGTAGCTGGATCTGGTTTCTGCTGGAGCCGCTGTACCTGATCGCGCCCAACCCGCTCTGGCTGGGCATCATTTCGAGCGGCGTCTTCATCACCAGCCCGATCTACAATGTCGTGCAGTTCAGCTACCGCCTCGCGCTGATTCCGGACGCGTTGCAGGGACGTGTGAACAGCGTCTTCCGCCTGATCGCGTTCGGCGGCATGCCCATCGGCTACGCGCTGGCAGGCTTTCTCGCGCAGGTGCTGAGCGTCCAGGCGGCCATCCTGATCTTCTCGGTGCCACTGCTGCTGGCCGCGATCCTCACGAGCATCAATCCGTACGTGCTGCACGCGCGCCCGCTGGCCGAGGTGCAGGCCGAGTAACGACGCAGCGACCTACAGCGCGAAATACGCAATCGCGGTGACGGCGACGCCGCCGACGAGCACGACCCAGTCGGCCAGCGCGAAGGGACCTTCGTGAAGCAGCGTCGCCTCGCCCGCCACGCCGTAGCCGCGTGCCTCCAGCGCTGCCGAGAGCCCTTCCGCGCGGCGCAGCGCCCCCTGCACCAGCGGAACGAGCAGCGTCCCAATCGTGTGGATGCGCTTGGTGAGCGAGCCAGTCGTGAACTCGGCTCCGCGTGAGAGCTGGGCTTCGAGAAGCTGCCCCGCCTCGGCCAGCAAAATCGGGAAGAAACGCAGGCAGATGAGCGTCATCAGCCCGAAGTCGTCGGCGGGCAGGCCCACACGACGGAACGGCCGGAGCAGCAGCACGATGCCCTCGGCCAGCGCGACGGGCGTCGTCGTGAGCGTGAGCAGAATGGAGCCGAGATAGAGTAGCAGAAAGATGGACCCGAGCGAGATCACGAACCAGAGGCCATCGTAAGTGATGACGGTGTTGAACGTCGCCGTCACGCCGTCGAACGAGACGGTCCACGGGCCGAAGGTATGCCAGGTGCGCCCAGGCGTCCAGATCAGCGTGAACGGGACGCCGATGAGCAGCAGCAGCACGAGCAGCCGCATGCGCCGCCAGACGTATCCCGGCGAGATATGCGCCAGCGCGAACGCCACCGCCAGCAGCGCGAACGAGACGATATACACTGCGGGATGGAACGTGCGGTGGTTGGTCGCGAAGAAGATGATCGAGAGCCACGCCAGCAGCAGCAGCTTGGTACGCGCGCGCAGCGTGTGAATCAGTGAGGCGCCAGGTAGATAGACGCCGACGGGGAGGCGTTCGAGCACGTTAGAGCTCCCCTCTGCCCGCGCTAGACGTGGCATCCGACGACCGCTGGGTGAGCGCATCGGCGAGCGACTCTGGACGAAGCGGCGTCTCGCCAACATTCATGCCAGACCTGGCGGCGAGCGCGCGCACCTGCGCTAGTGGCGGCGGCAGCAGGCCAGCCTCCTCGATCTCGCCTGTATGGGTGAATAGCTCATCCGGCGTCCCGACCAGACGTAGCTCGCCGTCCGCCAGCACAAAGACGCGTTCGGCCAATGAGGCAACCTCGGTCATATCGTGGGAGACGAGCACCAGCGCGATGCCCTCGCGTTCGCGCAGCAGCTCCAGTGTGCCATACAGCTCCTCGCGCGCCTCGGCGTCGATGCCCGCGCTCGGCTCGTCGAGCACCAACGTGCGCGGGCGCATCGCCAGCACACCCGCCAGCGCGATCCGCCGCCGCTGGCCGCCACTGAGCGCGAAGGGCGACCGCGAGTAGAGCGCGGCATCACGCAGCGCCATCGCGTCGAGCGCCCAGCGCACCCGCGCATCCACCTCGTCCGGGGGTAGGCCGAGCTGGCGTGGCCCGAAGGCCACGTCGTCGTAGATCGTCGCGGCGAAGAGTTGCGCCTCAGGAAACTGGAAGAGCAGCCCCACTTGCCGCCGCAGATCGCGCAGCACACGCGAGTTCACCGGGCCAGTCCCCAGCTCCACGCCCTCGACCACGACCCGCCCCGCGGTCGGCCGCAGCAACCCATTGAAGTGGCGCACCAGGGTCGACTTCCCCGAGCCGGTCACACCGACGACGGCCACGCACTCGCCATCCGCGATGGTCAGGCTTACGTCGCGCAGCGCCGTCCGCGCGCTGGGCGTGCCCACGCCGTAGATGTGGGTGAGATGCTCGACGAGGATACTCATGCACGGCCTCCCGCCGTGGAATCGCTCTGTACCAGAGACGCGACGATGGCTTCCGGGGCGAGTGTATCCGCCGGGATGTCTACGCCGCGAGCGCGCAGGTGGGCCACCAGCGCCGCCGTCTCGGGGACGACCAGGCGCAGCTCGCGCAGACGGTCCAGATCGGCGAAGATGGCCGCCGGTGGGCCGTCCAGCTCGATACGCCCGTGCTCCATGACGATCACCCGCTCGGCCAGCGCGGCCTCTTCGAGCAGGTGAGTCACGTAGACTAGCGTCAGATGCCGCTTGCGCCAGAGATTGACGAGAATATCGGTGACCTCACGCCGGGCGAGCGGGTCGAGCATAGCCGTCGGCTCGTCGGCGAGGATGCACGCTGGCTGGAGCGCGACGATGCCGGCGATGGCGAGGCGCTGCCGCTGGCCGCCGGAGAGCGTGTGTGGCGCGCGCCCACGCAACTCGGCGATGCCCAGCGCGTCGAGCGCGGCATCCACCCGCGCGGCGATCTCGTGCCGGGGATAGCCGCGGGCGGCCAGCCCCCAGGCGACGTCATCTTCCACCGTCGTGGCGACGATCTGGTTTTCGGGGTCCGAGAAGATCATGCCCACGCGCTCACGCAGTGCGGGTCGCTCACTTGCGACCGCCGTGTCGAATCCCGCGACATGCACGGACCCCCGCTCGGGCAGCAGCAGGCCGTTCAATAGTCGCACCAGGGTCGATTTGCCGCTGCCGTTATGGCCGAGCAGCGCGACAAACTGCCCGCTCGGTATGTCGACGCTCAACCCGTCGACCGCCACCTGCGCCATGCCAGGATACCGAAAGGTCGCTTCGCCGACTGAAATCAACGGAGTTGGCTCGCTACGAGAAGTCCAGGTCACTTAGTGCGGCCTCCTTGCGCCGCTGGTGTTGGGCGTCCACCTCCGGCTCCGGGACGCCGTACCGAGAAGAGCCGCCATGGCGCACGCGCCGTCCGCAGGCCGAACTGGGCCAGCCGGACCGTCCACTGTGGAGGAAATGGTGGCACATCGTAGCCCAGGACACGCATCGTCACGTTCGCGACGGCGTAGTAGAAGGTGACGACGACGAGTCCGCTGACGAGCAGCGTGCAGTAGAGCAGCACCGGCCAGAACGCGAGCAGCGTCGCCTCGATGGCGCGATAGGTCGGCAGGAAGGCAATCCAGAGTCCCGGCAGTCCGGTGATGTGCCCGACCGCGGCGAAGACCGCCGCCGCGCCGTTGAAGCCATTGCGTAGCTCGCCCACCACGTCGCTAACGGGCAGCCCGGTGAAGACAATCACCCCCATGGAGGCGGCAAACGCGGCCGTCCCGACGAGCAGCATGCCGAGGATCAGCACGTTGGTGGGCCGGATGCGTCGCCGCATCGCCCAGCCGAAGAGCATCCCCACACCCGCTTCGAGCGCCATGCGCCAGCCAAAGTGTGGCCCCGCGAACACCGTCACGAGAAAGGCCGCGACCGCCGCGGCGAGCAGCGTCGCGCGCGGGCCACGGCGCACCATCAGCAGCGTGAAGGGCATGGGCACGGCGGGACTCAGCACCATGCCGACGATCGGCAGGTAGATCGAAGCGAGGTCGATCAGCACGCCGACGTCCGCGAGCAGGCCGCCCTCGGCGAGATCGACGGCGTGCAGGCCGCGCTGGCGCTCGTCAGGACGCGGAACGTCGGCGTTGGACGATGGACTGAGCGGATCAGGTGCGCCCACGGGCGGCAGATCATTCACGGTTACCAAGCCTTCGCACGACCAGCGTTGCCAATGCCGCAGCAGCCATACCCATTGGCACCCAGGCGGGCACCGGGCGCATAAAGGCGTTGCGGGCAATGCTACGGCTGACCTGCCTGCCGAACTCAGTACCCTCGACAGTCACATGCAGCTCACCCCGCTCGACCTGTTCGAGCACGCGCTCGGCGAGCTTCGGCAGCAGCGCCAGGCTGCGCGCGGCCGAGACTCCCTCGCGGGCCAGCATGCGTCCCAGGTCGCCGGTCGACTCCACGCCGAACATCCGCAGGAGGTTGGAGGTCGCGCCGTTGCCCGTAAACTGGCTGGCGTAGGGCGCAATCGTGTCCAGGGCGTTGAAGTTGGGCGAGAGCGCCGTCGCCAGCCCCAGCAGCATCCCCAGCGCGCGCCCGAGGAAGGCGAACTGCGCGGGCAGATGGAACGGCTGCCCGTAGAGTAGCTCTTCGATCTCGCCAAAGACTTCACGTGGGTCGACCTCGCGCATCTGGCCGAATGCCATGTTGCTGTACTGACCGAGCAGCAGGCCCAACGCCTCGGTGATCGCCCGCCGGTCGGCGTTCGCGCCGATGAAGCCGAGCGCCTCCAGCCCGTTGACGACCAGGCGCGGGTTCTGCTCGACGATACCAAGCAGGCACTCGCGCAGCGCCTCTTTCATCAGGCGGGTGATGCTGCCCATCATACCGAAATCGACGAAGACCAGCTCGAACCCGTTCCGTGTTGGTCGTACGAAGATGTTGCCAGGATGTGGGTCCGCGTGAAAGAAGCCGACGTCGAGCACCTGCTTCAGGTACGTCCCGACGAGCCGCTGGGCGACCGCGTCGCCGGAGACGCCCGCCGCCGAGATCTGGGCGACGTTGTTGATCTTGATGCCATCCATCCACTCCAGTGTGAGCACGCGCCGGGTCGTGTGCTCCCAGACCACGCCTGGCACGAGGATGTCTGGCTCGTTGGCGAAGAGTCGCGCGAAGCGCTCGGCGTTGTGGCCCTCGCGTTCGTAGTTCAGCTCCTCGTAGACGGTGCGGCTGAACTCCTTGTACAGCCCGTCGAGGTCGGTCAAATCGTTCGCCGCGGGGAAGATGCGCTTCGTCACGCGCAGCACAAAATGGATGGCGTTGAGGTCCGCCCGCACAATCTGGTGAATGCCGGGCCGCTGCACCTTGACGGCGACGGCGCGGCCATCGAGCAGCACGGCGCGATGCACCTGCCCAAGCGAGGCCGAGCCTGCCGGCACGGGATCGATGCTGACGAACACGTCACGCAACGGGCGGCGCAGATCGCGTTCGAGGGTGGCCTCGATGTCGGCGAAGCACTCGGCGGGCACTTCGTCTTGCAGCGTGGCGAGCTCGGCGAGCGCTTCTGGCGGCAGTAGATCGGCGCGCGCGCTGAGGAACTGTCCGAGCTTGATGAGCAGCCCACCTAGCGCCACGGCGGTCAGACGAAACTCACGCAGCGCCCGCTTGAGCGCGTCGATATTCGGCGTAACCTCAAACTGCCCGTTCGCACGGGCGCGCACCACCCGGTTGCGCTCGCGCACGATGATCCAGAGGGTGCTAAACAACAACCGCGAGATGCGGTAGAATCGCCAAACGGGATTGCGCCTCACCCATTGCGTCGGACGCCATGCCACACCGTACCCCCGCTTCTCTGTTCCGTCTGGTATGTGCTGGGGGGCTCGTGGCCGCCAATCTCCGGCGGCAGGGACCCACTATACTTCCCCACAGCATACCCCACGGCATGTGCCAACCGCATCCATACCGCACGTGTATTCCGGCAGGCGTCGGAGCTCCTGCTCGCGCGGCCAGTCTTGCGCGTCGCGTCTGAGCGGAGAGTCTATCCGGAGCGCCAAAGGTCCTACACAAACATACGGTTCAGCAGGCCCTATGGTCAGAGGAACTGTGTAATCGGACACAATGGAAACGAAACGTCACACGATGTGCGGTCAGCGTCGTGTAGAAGCCAGGCATGCCTGGCCCGCCTTCGTAGCGGATGTCGCTCCACATCGAGGTGCAGAGATGCCCATCGGAGAGAGAGAGGACGCGATATGTCAGACGGCGACGAAGCGGCGCCATCCAGAGCTGGACGTGAACTGCCAGCGGCCGACCCGCCAGAGAGCCCCTGGCGCACGCTGGGCGCACGCGAAGTCTATCGCAATCGCTGGCTCACAGTGACCGAGTACGCCGTGCTGCGGCCGGATGGCCGGCGGGGCATCTATGGCGTAGTGGACCCCGGTGAGAACGTTACGATCGTGACACTCGATGCGGCGGAGCAGGTGCGGCTGGTGGGCGAATTCGTCTACCCCGTCGGCACGTACCTCTGGAACACACCAACCGGAGCGGTCGACCCCGGCGAAACGCCGCTCGATGCCGCCCAGCGCGAGCTCGCGGAAGAGGCAGGACTGCGCGCCGACGAGTGGACCCCGCTCGGCATGTATTACCTGAGTCCGGGCATCTCTTCGCAGGCGAGCCATCTCTATCTCGCGCGTTCGCTACACGCCGTAGAGGCCCAGCCTGAGGGGACCGAGCGCATCACCCAGCACGATCTGCCGCTCGACGAGGCGTACGCGGCGGCGCTCTCGGGCGAGATTCGCTCGTCACCGTGCGCGTTCGCGATCTGTCGCGTGTGGGCGCTGCTGCGAGGGTAGGGCCTCATCCCTCGCGATGTTGGCCCTCCAGCGCGAGGTCGAGCTCATACAGGCCGCGCAAGTCCGCGACGGCGTAATCGGCGCCGCAGGCTTCGAGGTCCGCGACGGAGTGGAGGGGGCCGGTCGCGACGCCAACGGTGCGGAGTCCGTGTGCCGCGCCGCAGGCTACGTCGAGCGGTGTGTCGCCTACGACGAACACCTCAGTCGGCGCGAAGGCTCGCTCGAAGGCTGCCTCGGCACGTGCCAGCGCGATCGGGGGCAGATCGTCGCGCGACTCCGCTTCGTCGCCGAAGCCACCACAGGCGAAATGCGAGGCGAGGCCAGCGGCGGCGAGCTTGCGCCAGGCGATGCGCTGCACGTTGCCCGTCACCAGCCCGAGCGACGCGCCTGCCTCCGCGAGCCAGGCCAGCGTCTCGGCGGCGTAGGGTGTGCGATAGCCACTCAGATCGGTGTCGGCGACGAGCCGGTCATAGAGTGCGGCCGCCACATCGAAGAAGGCGGGCAGCCCTGCGTCCTGTTCGTCCCCGGGCACACCAGCGTGCGTCAGCAGGCGCCGTGCGATAGTGGTATCCGTCATGCCAGCGGTGGGACCCAAATCCTCGTGCCCAATGCGGACGCCGTACACCTTCTCCGCGGCCTGGCGAATCGCGTTGCTATGGAACGGCGGCATCCGTCGCAGCAGCGTCCCGTCGATGTCGAACAGAAAGAGCATGCCAATCTTCCTCCAGCGGTCTTCTACGCGCGATGGGACGCCGCCGCCCTTCGCTATGGTACTCGCCGTCAGGTGGATGCGCAATCGGCAAATCGTCGAAGGCCGCCGCGAGAGACCACACTTCGTCGAGGGCGATGGGCGGCACCTGCTTGCTGACCTCATACATGGCTCTGCAGCGACGGCGGTGATCGAGCGTCTACATTCTCGTCGCCTCTGTGTGGGCGAAGGGTGACGTCGGGCGACATAATAGTAAGGTACGGGTGGCGCGCCGGCGGGCCACTAGAGGAATGGGAAGTTGGAACGGAGTCCTGCCGAGAGGAAGTGGAGCGCCATGCACGATGTGCCCGACCGCCGGCCGCCCGGCTCCGAGAGATCACCTGACGGCTATGCCTCGGGACAGCAGTCCCAGCCAGAAGGGAGCCTCCGTTCCCGTCGCGTGTCGCGTCCCTTTGGTCGAGCCTCCGGGCCGCGGCGTGTACCTTTCCGTCCGTTTGGCGCACCGTTGCGGCCAGCGCAGGCGGCGTCGCGTCGCCCGAGGCGTGCTCTGCATCTGAGTCAACCCGGCTGGCTGTGGCGTCTCTGGCAGACGGTCTTCATCAACGACGCCTTCGCCAAGCTGTGGTGGGGACAGGCGATCTCCAGCGTGGGTGACTACGCCTGGGACACCGCGCTCGTGTTGTGGATCGCCGCCTATCTCGCGCGGGGACAGCCATGGGCGCCGCTCGCCGTCAGCGGTGTGATCCTCGCGGCGGCGATTCCGCAGATCGTCGCGGGACCGATAGCAGGCGTGTTCGTGGATCGGTGGGACAAACGTCGCACCATCGTCGCAGCTTCGGGCTTGCAGGCGCTTTTCGCTGCGCTGCTGATGCTCTCACTTGGCCCGTTCGCGCTGCCGTTCCTCAACATCGGGTACCTGCCGGTCGCGTGGCAGCTCGGCATCATCTACGCCGACGTCGCGATTCTCACCATCTGCGCGCAGTTCTCGCTGCCCGCCCAGCTCGCGCTGATCAAGGATATCGTCCCGCCAAACAAACAGGATCAGGCGCAGGAGACGAGCCAGGCCGTGCAGGGGCTTTCGGTCATCATCGGGCCGCCGGTGGCCGCGGCGCTTGTATTTGGCCTCGGCGTGCAGTGGGCACTGGGGCTGAACGCGCTCTCGTTCGTCGTCGCGTTCATCGCGGTGGCCGCGATCGACGCACCCCCCTCGGCGCACAGTCTCGCGCCCGGCGAGACGGGGCACTTCTCGCGCGAGTTTCTCGACGGGTTGGGCTATGTCATGAGCCATGTCGTCTTGCGGACGATTCTCGTCTCCGAGATGCTGACCTGGCTGGGGTTTGGCGCGCTGCAATCGCTCGGTTACTTCTTCATCACCCAGAACCTGCACGCGCCCGCGTCCGACTATGGCCTCTTCGGCGCGGTCTTCGGCATCGGTGCGATCGGCGGCGCGCTGCTGGTGACGATCTTCGGGCAGCGCATCGGCCTGGCACGGCTGCTGTGGATCGCGCTGGTCGCGTCGGGCGCGTTCGTCATGGTGATGTCGCACCTCAGCAGCTTCGCGCCCGCGCTGGTGGCGGCGTTCGTCTTCGGCGTCGCGGCCACCGCGATCATCGTGACGGCCAGCCCGCTCGCGCTGCACGGCACGTCACGCGAGTACGTCGGCCGGGTGATGGCGGTCATCAATCCGATGGGGCGGCTGGCGGCGCTCATCTCGGTCGCGCTGGCCGCCTATCTGGTGAGCACCGTGCTGCGCGGCTTCCACGCGCAGGTGCTGGGCATCACCTTCGACCCGGTGAATACGGTCTTCACTGGCATGGGGCTGCTCGCCATCGCGGGCGGCATCTACGCGCGCGTCAGTCTCTCCGGCGTGATATCTGCTGAGCGACGGCACGAAGAGCACATGCCAGGCGGTGAGCCAGCCACCAACGCCGCGCGGTGAGCGGGCGGCCGCCCCAGACATCAGGAGGCACCAGCCATGAAAGATCCGCTGATCAAGGGACATCCGCTGCACGCCATCCTCACCGACCTGCCGATCGGCGCGCTCGTCCTCGGGGCAACATTTGATGGGTTGGGCCTCCTCACGCGGCGCCCGGTATGGCGGTTCGCGGCGCGCGCCAACCACACTGCCGCCTTGCTGTCTGGCTGTGCCGCCGCGCTCGTCGGCCTGTGGGATTACCAGGCCGTGCCATCGGAGCATCCGGCGCGGCGCACGGGCGCGATCCACGGCTCGCTCAACGGCGCCATGCTCGCGCTGCTGCTCTCCAGTGTGCTGCTGCGCCATGACGACGAGACCCCGCCCGCGGCGCTGGCGTTCTCCACTGCGGCGCTGGCCGTGCTGGGGGCATCGGGGGCCTTAGGCGGCGAGCTCGTCTTCCGCCTGGGGTGGCGTGTGGCGCCTGCCGAGCACGCCGAGCAACTCGAAGAGGCCCTGCGCGCGCGCGGCGAGACAGGCCTTATCGACACTGCCTATGCCACCGTCCGCCAGTACGAGCAGACGCACGCGCTGGTGCCGTGATCGAGCAGACTTCCACGCTGCCTGCCAAGTCACCAACACGCCGCCGTGCCTCTACTCCGCGTTCGTGATCGAGAAACGGCAGAGGACGCTTTATGTGGCGGGCTGTGGCGTGCGTGCCCTATGACGGGGCGTGTCCTCTGCCGGCACGTCGCTGCGCGCCATATAGGCGAGCACGGCGGCGATCAGGAATTGCGGGCTGGCGAGCAACGCCCACCAGTGGACGACGAAGAAGAAGGCAATACCCGCGATCGCTAGCAAGAGGGCGCCGATTATCGGACTCCTCAGCGTCACAATCGCGCCGAGAAGCCCCACCAGACAGACCACGAAACCGATCACGCCATGCGAGGGATCGGCGCTGCCGCCCAGCAGCCGCTGCGCGTCATGGTACGCGGACACCATGATGTTGATGACGACACCGTCGAAGGTGCCGACCAGGCCCGCGATAAAGGCCGCGAGAGTCAGAATAACGCGTTGTGTTCGCATCGGTCCCCCGTCTCCTTCCGGTCAGACGCCACGATTTCGGACGGTTGCCCCTCTGGCAGGCGATGACGCACAGCATCGCCTCCGTGTTATGACCATCTCAGGTTCCGTGCCATCGTCGCTGCACCGGACTGCCACAATACTGCAGAGTTACTGTGACAAGCAAACGGATATCTCAGCCGCGAAAGAATATATTGCTGCTATGTTACTGGTTGTATTGTGGCGCGTTCCTTTTCATAAGAGTCGACTTGCTGGCTCTGTGTCTCGTGGCCCTCAGTCTCACCGCGAGACGCCCATCCCTAGCTGAGGGAGCTTCCATGTCCCGTCTCAGGCATCCTCGCCGTGTGCTCGGCGGCGCCATCGCGGCTGTCGCCGTCGCAGGTATCGTCGGCGGCGCGTTCGTCACCCACCAGGCCTCTGCCGCCCAGGGCTTCGCCTCGCATCCTGTCAGCGTGAACCCCGAGTACGTCCAGGTCGACGGCGCACCGCAGCCCAACGTGCGGTTCAGCTGCCAGAGCGCCACCGCAGCCGTGGAGTGCTACAACCCGCAGCAGATTCGCACCGCCTATGACATCCAGCCGCTGCTCGATGCGGGCACGACGGGCGCCGGGCGCACGATCGTGATCATCGATTCGTACCAGAGCCCGACGATCAAGAGCGATCTGGCAACCTTCGACCGGGTCTTCGGCCTGCCGGACCCGACGCTCAACATCATCGCGCCGAACGGCCTGACGCCGTTTGACCCGCATGATGGCAATCAGGTCGGCTGGTCTGGCGAGATCACGCTCGACGTCGAGTGGGCGCACGCCGTCGCGCCGGGTGCCACGATTGACCTTGTGCTCGCGCCCAGCAACCAGGACGCCGACATCCTCAGCGTGACGCAGTACGCGGTTGACCACAATCTCGGCGACGTCATCTCACAGAGCTTCGGCGAGGCCGAGAGCTGCGCCGATCCGAAGCTCCTGCAGGCTGAGCATGCTGTCTTCCAGCAGGCGACCAGGCAGGGCATGACGATCTTCGCCTCGGCGGGCGACCAGGGCGCGGCCCAGCCGAATTGCGACAACTCGGCCTACATCCTGAGCGCCTCGACCCCGGCGAGTGATCCGCTCGTCACGGGCGTCGGCGGCACGCACCTGAATGCCGACGCGACGACCGGCGCGTACCAGTCCGAGTCCGTCTGGAACGACCAGTTTGGCGCGGGTGGTGGCGGCTATAGCAGCATCTACAGCCGCCCCTCGTATCAGGCGCCGGTGGGCGTGAACCACAGCACACGTGCTGTGCCGGACGTCTCGTACAACGGCGACGTGAACGGCGGCGTGCTGACCGTCTTCAACGGCCGGGTGTACATTTTCGGCGGCACGAGCGCGGGCTCGCCGCAGTGGGCGGGCATCACGGCGCTGGCCGATCAGGCGGCAGGCCACCGGCTGGGCTTCCTGAACGACGCGATCTACCACATCGGCAAGAAGCCGGCGGATGCCTCGGCCTTCCATGATGTGACGGTTGGCGACAACTCGTTCGCGCCGGTGACGGGCTACAGCGCGGCACCGGGTTGGGATGCCGCGAGCGGCTTCGGCACACCGGACGTCGCGACACTGGTTCCCGAGCTGATCAGCACGCACGTCGGCAACGACGGCAGCAACCTCTAGCCAGCACGCGGCTCTTCTCAAAAGGAGAGATCGTGACAGCACGGCCCCGGTTCCCCATTGTGGGGGAACCGGGGCTGTTGCGTTCAATGGCTCTGCCACGAAACAAGTGGAACGCCCGAATCAGACGAGATTCGGGCGTTCCATGTATCTGTGAGACTGTCCCGACAATGAGTGCGAGACGTATTGTGCATGCTAGGCGGCAAGCGTTGTAGCGGCCCTGCGCCACTCGTAGCGCGCCAGCGAGAAGAGCACCACCGTCACGACCAGCAATCCGCCGACGATCAGCCACTCCAGCGAGCCGCTGGCATGGTCGGGGTCAATTCCAAAGAAGGCCTCAATCCAGTCGCGCCGCACGAGGGTGATGAGGAACAACACCGCCGTGATAGTGCCAAGCACACTCTCTGGCCAGAAGCGCCGTCGCAATCCACTCCGCATGACCGCAATCCTCCGTTGTCTCAGACAGGACTCGAGAGCCGCTGCTCCCGCCCTCAGGCTACCTGATGAAACCGCACGTTGCAAGCTGTGCAAGGCGTACCGAGTCAGAGTTCGCGCCACGGGGAAGCATCGACATGTGCCAGAGATGAAGACTGGGTGTGCTTCCTATGGAAGAAGCACACCCAGCGAGGGAGCCGTACCGCATAGACGGCTTTCGCTCAGTTTGTAGCCGGCAAGGTCCCGATGGCCCTCCGCATGAACTGAAGCCACTCGAAGACGGCCAGCGGGAGCACCACCACGACCAGCGGGTTATAGCGAAGCGCGTCCCGCAGACGTCCATGCACGGCACACGACACGGCCCGCGTCATGCCGCATCCAGGGCAGCGTACTCCAAGAACGGCAGTGAACAGACATGGCACCGGATGCCGCTCGATCCAGCGTGGCGGAATGGCCAATACCAGCAGTGGCAGACCGGCCATCATTAGCGAGAGTGTGGCACGTCTGCCATGCGGCGTCCGGAGCATGTCAACTTGTCTCATGCCGTGCGCACGAGGGGCTGCCCCTGCTTGTCGGTGAATGAGCCGGTGGCGATCATAATCACGTCGATCAGCCACCAGATGCCGCACCCTCCGGCCGTGAGCAGCATCAGAATGCCCGTTCCGACCTTGCCCGTGTAAAACCGGTGGACGCCGAACCCTCCGAGGAAAATGCACAGGATCAGCGTCACCAGCCAATCCTTAGGTGCGGTCGGCTGAATGTAAGGTTGTCCAGGCACCGGCTGCCCGTAGTTTGGTTGCATCACAATCTCTCCAGCCACCTCGCGACTCTGCAAGGTGGTCAACATACGTGTTCGTCGTTGGTCTGTGTGCTCAGTTTGACCCGCTGGCAATGTACGTTGCGGGATCAGTGACAGTGGTATCACTGTAGCCAGATGTCGAGTCATCGAGGTAGACCTCGAGAACGGCTCCCTCGGTGACCGTGTCGCCGTTCGCATTCGCGCCTGAGAATGCGCCCAGCCCAGATCCCCACACGGTGATGGTGTCGCCCTTGTTTACATGCGAAACAGAGAAGCCTGGAGTGAACCCGATCTGAATAACGGATGAACCGTCATTCGGGTCGACGACGTTCGCGGCCGCGGTGTTACCACTCGAGTCCTGAGCAAAGCTATCGATCACTGCCGTAAATGTGACGTCTTGTCCCTTGTATGCATCCGGGTTCTTGGCGATTTCGGCGATGGTTACCGAGGTCGCCGATGCCTTGTACAGTGCGACAGTGCCGTTCGACGCCGATGCCGTCGTCGGCTGGGAGGTCGCTGTGCTTTGATTGCTCGCCGGAGTGGAGTTGTGCTCTGTGGCCACGAGCGCCTTGGAGTAACTGTTGAGGTTGGATTCGCCGAGAGCGGTTGAAACACCACTGCACAGGAACATGAGCACGACCACCACCGCGAGGATGGAGAGGTTCCGTTTGCCGTTCCGCGCATTCTTCCAATACTCGCCGAGGTTCGTTCGCACATACGTAGGCGATGCAGGTGCGCCGCCGGGGTATCCCGCATATCCAGCAGGTGGTTGCTGCGGATAGAGTGGCTGCGACGGCATGGCCGGTTGGGTCGGCGGCTGCTGTGGCGGGAATGGCTGGTAGGCTGAGTCGCTCGGTGGGAACGGGGTCTGTCCCGTGTCGGTGCCGGGATACTGTGGATGCTGGTCACCTGTCGGGGGAGGAGGCGGGGGATACATCTCGCTCATGAAACCTCCAACGTGAATGAGTGCTCGGCTACAACTGGCGCCTATCTGGAGGTTCTGCGCTCATGGTCGTGCTCCCGCGCATGTGTCAGTGCGTGGTGAGGTGCTCGAACCGCGCGAGAGCATGGCGGCTAGTTCGCCCTCTCGCTGGCAGGCGCAGCGGTGTGTAGCCTGTCTGATCTAGTTGGTGGAGCTGCCGGCAGAAATAAGGGTGAAGCAAGTCCAGCAGCGACACCAGCGAGCCCCGACTGCTCGCCAAATCCCAGCCGTTTTGCTTTGCCGCTCGAATTACTGGCGGTCTGCAGCAACAACAGCGGCAGTGTATCATGAGAGGCAAGCAATGTCATCTACGCATTTTGGAGTAGCCGAGGTTAGAGGTGCGGTTGCTGTCGAGATTTCCGCCCTCACGGCGTCGCCGGTGCCGGCACGTCCTGGTGGCCCGCGCCAGCGCCCGTGGGGATGTAGCGCTCCGCATGGCCCAGCGCGGTGAACGAGAAGCCCAGGGGAATCAGGAACGTCAGGACGCCGATGGCCGCGTAGACCAGCGCGACGTTCCCCGTGCGCTGGATGGCATAGCCGCCCAGCAGCGAGCCGAACGGAATCGCAGACCACGCCAGCACACTCGCGATGCTGATGACTCGGCCCAGCAGCTGGTTCGGCACGATCGCCTGCCGCAGACTGCCGGTGTTGATGTTGAAGAGGATACCCAGGCCGCCAGCCAGCCCCCACAACACCAGCCCAACCCAGTAGACCTGCGTCAACGCGAAGGCAAGCGTTAGCAGTCCTTCCGCCATGAGCGCGCCCAGCGCGACCCGGCTGAACGACCAGCGCTTGCGGAAGACGCCCGCCATCAGCCCCATGAGAACGACGCCCAGGCTCCCCGCCGAGTAGAGCCAGGCCACCTGGGAATAACTCGCATGCAGCCGCACCGTCGCGAAGAGCACGAGCTGTGCGCCGGCCGTCGTGGCGACGAAATTCACCAGCGCCATCATCGCCGAGATGTTGCGCAGCACCGGATGCCGCAGCACGT
>CAYRVF010000020.1:0-47941 GCA_964427535.1 uncultured Ktedonobacterales bacterium | reverse complement strand
GTCGCGGCCACGACCGGCGACTTTATCGTGCGGCGGAGCGACGGCGTGATCGCGTACCAACTCGCGGTCGTCGTCGACGATGCGCTCATGGACATCACACAGGTGGTGCGCGGCGGTGACCTGCTCGCCTCAACTCCGCGCCAGCTCGCGTTGTTCGATGCGCTCGGCTATGCTCGTCCCCGGGAGTACGCTCACGTGCCGATCGTGCTAGACCCGAGCGGCGACCGCCTCTCGAAACGCACCGACGCGACGGGGGTCTCGGCGCTCAGAGCGCTTGGCATTTCTCCCCAGCAGGTGCTCGGCTCGCTAGCAGCATCCGCTGGATTCTGGCCCGACGCCTCTCCGGCCACGCCCACCGAGTTGCTCTCCGCGTTTAATACTCGTCGACTTTCCCTGCACCCATCAGCCATAGCTGGGCTGGATGCGTGACGTTCCTCCGCGCGGAGGCATCGAGCAGGTGGTGTCTATCAGGCCCCAGTTTTGCGACTACGCGCGATAGTGTCCGGGGGACATCCGTCGTGGACCGATTGACGTAATAGCGACGGAGCGGTATACTCAAATGAAGTATCCCTCCCGCGGACTACGCACCCTCTACGGAATACCAGAGAGAAACACGGCAGCATGAAGACATCGCGAAAAGCGCAGAACGCCACGACTGCTGATGCTTCCTTCATCGAGTTTCTAGACCTGGCCGGGCATGACCTACGCGTGCCCATCACCGCGATGAAGGGACAGATGCAGCTCATGCAGCGCCGCCTGCGCCGACAGGAAGGCCGAAGCGCCGAGCTTGGGGACGTCGCGAAAGTCCTCTACCAAATCGAGCGGCTGCATCAGAATCTCGCCACATTTCTTGAAGCCGCGCACGTCGCCCAACGCCGGCTCGAAGTGCTGCCCGCTGAGAACGACCTGGTCGTCACGATCGAGCGGCTCATCTCCATCTACGACGCTGGCGATCAGGCGCACACCATCGTGTTCGAGCATACAGACGACCGCGCACACGGAATCTTCGACCGTCCCCGCGTAGAGATTGTCCTCTCGGCGCTGCTAGGCAACGCGCTCAAATACATGTCCAGTGGAGAGGTACACGTCCGGCTCGCCGTCGAGGATGACACCGCCCGTATCGAGGTGAGCGATAGGGGACCTGGCGTGCCGGTCCGTGAGCGCCGCCGGATCTTCGATGCCTATACCACCGGCAGCAACATCGAGAACCCAGGCGTCGGGCTGGGGCTCTTCGTCGCGCGCGAGGTCGTGCGGCTGCATAAGGGCCGGATGGGGGTGCGGGCGCGCCGCGGAGGCGGCAGCACCTTCTGGTTTACGCTGCCGCTCCACGCGCTCAGCCTGCCCGCCGAACAAAGCTACGAGCTTCCGTCTATGGAACGCTCGGGGCGCGCCCGCACCGCCGTGACTGAACGGACACTGGTACGGGCGTAGAGGGCGCCTTCGCCCGCCTGCCGAGCCGGCATCGGGTAGGTGCCCCGGCACCATACGCCTTCCACTAGAGATCGGCGAGCGCCTCGGCGGGCTCACGCAGCCGACCCAGGTAGATCGGCACATCGAGCTTCGTGTAGCGCCGCACCTCTGTCGCACGCAGCGCCATCATCATCGCGTTGAGCTCCGAGGGGTCATCCGACTCGTTCGCAAGAATGAACTCGTAGTCGCCCAGCCCGAATGCATCGACCGTGTTGGAGAGCACACCGCCGCCCTCTTCGGCCTCGGTCGCGATCGCGGGCTTGACGGCCGTCGCCGTTCCACCAGTGCCCTGCGACACATCCTGGCGTCCGTCCTCGAGGAGCTTCGCGCGCGGCACCGCGTACCTGCGTCCAACCTGCCCATGCTCGGCCATCAGCCGTCCCCGCTCCTCGCGCGAGAGCAGGAACCACTCGCTCGTCTTGACGAAAGGATAGACGCTGGCGAACTTCTTCGCGGGCGCCCCCGCCGCGAAGGCGGGCATGTGGTCGGGATCATACCGGGGCGCGGTGGTCACGCCGATGTAGGCCTCGACCTGCCGCAGATGGCGGCCCAGGCCAGTCTTCCGCAGCGCCACGGCGAGCCGCTGAATCGCGTCGAGATCCGGGCCGAGCACCCAGAGCATGAGGTCCGCTTCGGCGCGCAGGCCGACGAGCGAGTAGACGCCGCGTAATCGCACGCTCGCTTCGCGCGCGTCCAGCGCGGCGAGAAACTCGCGCTTGCCCTGCTCCTGCTCCTCAGCGGGCAGATGCGCGAACGCGGGATCGACAGAGTAGAGCCAGTAGGCCGCGTAGATCGGGGACTTTGGTGTTGGCGTTGCCATGTATCTCTCCAGTAGAGCGTACGAATCGTCGCGGGGGCCGGAGCCAGAGAGGCTCGCCGTTGCATCCGCGGAATGTGGCCAGTACGCATTCGCTAAAATTGTAGCACTCCCATCCGCGCGCTGCATCTCCTGGACGGGAGTACGCCTGCCTTGCCAGACGGTCCGCAACCCCGTACAATGCTCCCGATGAACACGTTCGCTTCCCGCACTGGCAGGCACGCTCCCATTCGGCGTCGCGCCCTCGCACGCGCCCTACTTCTCCTCTCCGCGCTCGGGCTTCTGCTCTCGGCATGTGGTCTCTCCAACGGAGCAGACCAACTGGCGTACCTGCGCTCCGGCGCGCTCTGGGTGGCGGCGGGCGACGGCTCCAACGCGCGTGAGGTCGCGAGCGGCGCGATCGTCAGCTTCGCATGGTCCCCCGATCACCACCAGCTCGCCTTCCGGACGGCCGCGTCCCACTTCACGGCGGCCCTCACGCCAACTGGGCCTTTCCAGGGCGCGCCCGAAGTGCCGGGGCGCACGTTCGTCGTCAGCATCAACGGCGGAACACCCGTTGAGATCTCGCCGCTGCAAGACATCACCCGCAGTGATGCCTGGTGGAACGGCTCGGGAAACCGCTTGCTGTATCGCGAAGACGCCTTTGCTTCAACCAATGGCGCGGCAGAATACGTCGTCTCGCAGAACGACCAGCCAGCGGGAATCGCCCGCAAGCCCCTTCCAGAGGCGGCCTCAATTCCCGTGCTGAGCGCGGATGGCGCGCGTGTGGCGTATGAGGACGGCGCGGGCAATGTGCGCCTGGCTCAACCGGGCCAGAAAAGCGAGATCGTGGCGTCCGGCGCGCTGCTCATGTTGCCAGGCACAGACCGCCCTGCGCACCTGCTGTGGCAACCCGGACGGAACACTCTGGTGTATCCTGCTCGCCAGGTAAACGGCGATGGTGTCACACTCACGCGGCTCGACGTTGATTCTCACGCCGCGCACCCGTTGCTCTCCGAGCCTGCGCTACTCGACGCGGCGTTCTCACCGGACGGCTCGATGCTACTGACCCGCACGCCCACGGCATTTCATCTCTGGAGGCTCAACGCCAACCGCGCACCCATGATCGTCATCCCCGAGCGTGATCCGCTGGCGATGCCGTACTGGTCGCCCGATGGCAGATCGCTGCTCGTCGAGGACACCGCCGGGATGCGCCTCGCGCGGATCGACCAGGCATCGGTGCAAAATGTGCAGACACCCGACCAGCGGTCGGCGGGCGGCGCGCTGGCGCTGCACCCGCGCTGGCGTCCCGCAAGTGGCAGCCCGTGGAATCCGGAGAGCAGCGCGTTCGTGCTCACGCGCGGGACTGGCGCTCTGATTGTAGGTACTCTCCATGCGAATGGACAGATCACGACAGGCGTGCTTCCGTCCGGTGGCAGCGCGCCAAGCTGGACATACGCCGATCCCTCGACGGTTTTCTTGCTTCCCTCTGAGTAATCCGCGAACCGCACAAGCAATCACGATCGGAGCAGCACATGACAGCCAACGACTCGCAATCGCCGCGCTCCCTGGACAACCACGACACCGCTCCTGGCGACGACGAGAACTTCGACCCAGAGGAATATGACGACATGGTTCTGCTCGACCGACTGGAGAGCCTCGAAGAAGACATGGTCGAACTTGAGGTGCGGACGCTAGACGAGGTGCGCGCCCGCATCGCAGAGCTCCATCGCACGCTCGACGAACGCGACTAGGCGCGGCAAGATCGCAGTCTGGTCTACGGATTCTGAGGTGGATTGCGACGTAGCTCCTCACGCACCTCGCGCCGGATATACGCCCGAAGCGTCAAGAGCGCGAAGCGCAACACGAGCACGAGAACGACGAGCCAGAAACCACAGATCAACAGCGGGCCAGGGGATGCCTAATGGTTAGTCCATGTAGCTCTTGACTGAGCAGAAGGCGAGCGACTGTGCGAACTCACAGCGTCCGTGGTGTGCGTGTCGGTCAATCCATTGCTTGCCGCCCGATGTTCATCCAGAGAGCGGCCCCGAACGACACGAATGCCCCGAGAAGGGTGACGAGGAAGACGATCTCGAAAGCGGGAGAGGTCGGGGGGATGAAGGCCGCCAACGCGAGCGCACAGAGCGGCAGAGCCGCCAGCAACACGATGGCCCGCACCTGGCCCTGCCACGAGCCGAGCAGGGATCGCGAGGGCCCTCCGCCCGGCCGCCGAAAGCGCGCGCGGTAAGCCTGATCAACGACGGAGCAGGACCCGGCGAGCAGGACGAGATTCAGGCCGATGACCACGGTGCTCTCCGGCCATCGCGGCGGGGCAGACGACAGGTGCATGATGAACGCCGCCACGAGCAGCGCGATTCCCGCGAGCGCGAACAGCAGGGCCACGATGTCCGCCACGCGCAGGAGCGGCGGCAAGCGGCGAAAATTGCGCACGATCTGTCTCTCCTCGCTGGGGTCGGCCGCTGCGACATCTGGTGAGCCGTCCCGTGGCCCACTATAGCACGCAGCACGGTACCTGTGTGGGCAGAGGCAAGCGGGAATCGTATGGGGACATGCGCTCGATCAAACTGGACTGACCACTAGAGGCATGTTCGTTCCCTTTCGCACTCCTCGGGGCTCCGTTGCTTTAGATGCCATCAGTATATTCTAACTGGCAACATAGCATGCAGCCCCAATTTCGTTGCGGGGACCAACATCCGCTGTCCGTCCACCACCGCAGGCCGCGCTATGGCAGCGAGCTTCCGTGCTGTGGAGGCGGCGATCGCCGCTCGGATTGCTCTATCGACACGCGTTCCCTGGAGTCAACGCTACTTCGGGCCCTCGCCCACCGCATTGCCGGGATCACCAGCACGTAATACGCGGAGATCGCCGCGCTGATGATGAGCACTGCCGAGCTGACGACCAGACTTGGCACATGGCTAGGCAGCACGTTGCCGAATTTGGCGATGAAGGGACCAATGAGCACGGCATCATACGCCAAAAACGCCCACATCTGCCCCGTAACGTTCTGCCAGTTCGGTCGCAGCAAGCCATACGCGAAATAGCAAGCGGCGCCGACATAGAACGATCCCAGCACAGCTGACGTCGACGCGTTCAGCGGCCACGGATAGATAGTGGGCACTCCGAGTAGGATGCCTACGCCCACAATGGCGAGCAACACAATGTAGACCCCGAACGAGCCACGAATCAGCCAGGGAAGCTGCTCGCGCGGTCCGGGCGCGAATCGTCGCCGCCACAGCACGAGAAGAGCGCCGAAGATCGCGACGCCGATGACGGAGACAATCGCCAAAACAGGCGCATGGGGCGCGGCGCCCCGCACCGCGAGCACCACCTGCGACACCAGCATTACGCTCCAGAACACCAGCAGATTCAGGATGCCACCGAGCGCTGCCACGAGTTCGCCAGACAGGCTGATCCAAAGCGCCGAGACACCGATCGCCGCGCTCACCGCACAGAGAAACATGAACGGCATGGAACTCTGTGGCACAAGCACGAAGCGCGTCAGCCCGCCCCAATTGAACGCAAACGCCAGGGACAGCACGAGTGCGATCACGCCCGCGATGCCAATTGCCCAGCGCAGGTTGCGCTCAGTCGCGGGAAAAGAGAGGCGGCGCTGCTCGTCGACATGCGAGTCAACATACAAGGACTCATCCGATGTATCGCGCATGTGTTCTTGCCTCGATTTGTTGCTGAGAATCGCCCGTGGGTAACGTGACGACAGACGATGTAAGCCCGAGGAACGACCCGTGCGCGCGTACGAGACCGCCTTATGCACGTATTCGTTCGCGAGAAAGATGTTGACGAGAAAACAGGCACCAGCGGCCAGCCCGACCAACAGAGCCCACATCCCGCGATCATTATGCCCCCAGTACTCTGCCCGAAAATTGGCGCGGTTGCAGATCCACGCGAGCGCGAGCAAGATGACCGTATCCACAAACAAACACCGAGCGAACAGGCTATGATGGCTCCTAAGCGCCTGTAGGAGCTCTGTATTTTCGGGCTCGGCCTTTGCGCGCAAGTCGATGTGTTTGGTGGCCAGCGCGCCAACGAATCCGATGGCGGCGAGAGTCACGAGCCAGGCCGTCAGGCTGATGACAATTGTGTGATTGAGGAAGAGCTCGAGCGCGCCGACGATAAACGGTATCGCGGCATCGCGCAGGTCGGGAATCCAGTGCCACAACATGCTCTGTGCGGTGTAGACCGTCCACGTGACGATCAACGCACTGAACGACATGAGTACAAGCAGCCAGTTGACGAGAGTGAAGCGCTCATAATTGGCCGCGACCACGCCCGCTAGATCGGCGAGCGCCACGCCCTGGATGATGCTTTCTACTGTGAGGTATGTCGGACCAAACGACGCTTTGAGCCTTTGATACAGCTCCTCGTCACGCAGATCGTCCACGGCATGGTTCCCTTTCTGGGGATATCCATGACCTCCAGAGTACGCGCATCTAACGCTCGAAGCATGGCACAGAATTGTATGAACGTCCACGAAACATCGTGAGACGGTCCGCGCCCTCTCAGAAACAACAGTGCCCCCTCCCGTTGAAACACGGGAAGGGGCACCCGAACGTCGATCGGCGTTAGTTGCGCAGCGGCTTGCCGGTCTTGAGCAGCGCCTCCATGCGGGCCTGCGTCTTGGGCATGCCCGCCAGGCTGACGAAGGCCTCACGCTCCAGATCGAGGATGTCCTGTTCGGTGAGGGTGTCGAGTGGCGACGTGTTGCCGCCGGTCAGTACAAAGGCGAGCTTGCCCGCGATGACCGCGTCGTGCTCCGACGCCTTCCCCTGCAGGCGCAAGCCGTCGGCGACCTGCTCCAGCACGAGGCGCCCGCCCGGGCCGGGCAGCCGGAAGGTCGGCGGCGTTGGCGGCTGCCACTCTCCCCGCGCCTTCTTCTCGGCGAGGGTCAGCGCGTCGGCCTTGGCATCGGCCAGCAGCCGGTCACGGTCCAGCGTGATCGCGTCGGTCTTGCGCAGGAACCGCAGCTCCCGCGCGTTCGCCGCGCTCGTGGCGACCGTCGCGACGGCCACGATCTCGAAGACGTGCCGTGACGCCGCGAACGGCCCCTTGTCTGGCGTCCCAGTGCTCCACCTCGCCAGCAACTCCTTGCAGCCGCCACCCGCCGGTATCAGTCCCGCGCCGACCTCGACCAGACCAATATAACTCTCCGCTGCCGCGCGCACGTGCTGCCCGCTGAGGATAATCTCCGCCCCGCCGCCGAGCGCCCGTCCCGCCGCGGCGACGACGACCGGAACTTCGCTGTACTTGAGCGCGAGATTCGCCTGCTGCAGCCCAGAGGTGGCCTTCTCGAGCAGCGCCCACTGGCGCATCTTGGCGGCCATCAGCACCTGCGCCAGGTTCGCGCCCGCACTGAAGTCTGGCGCTTCGTTGCCGACGACAATGGCGCGCCAGTTGGCCTTCGCCTCGTCTACCGCCGCGCGAAGCATCGCGATCAACTCGTCATCGATCGCGTTCATCTTGGTGTGGAACTCGACGCCCAACACCTCGTCGCCGAGATCGATCAGCGAGACGGCGCGGTTCTCCTTGACGACTTTGCCCGCCTTCTTGAGTGGCGCAAGACGCAGCGTCTTCACCGGCTCAACGACCGGCTTGTAGCTCTGGCTGTTGAAGTCCCAGAACTGGCGCTCTGGCCCATCGGTGTAGAAGCGGCCCGAGCCGTTCTCCAGCACCTGGCGCACGAGCGGCGGAATGGTCCGGCCCTCTGCCTCCATCCGCTGCACCAGCGCCGCCACGCCGAGCGCATCCCACACCTCGAACGGCCCGACGTCCTGGTTGAAGCCCCAGCGCATCGCGTTGTCGATGGACACGATGTCGTTGGCGATTTCCTCGGCGACCTGCGCGGCGTAGAGCAGCGTGTCGGCGGTCAGCTCCCACGCGAGTTTGCCGGCGCGGTCTGGCGCACCGACGACGGAGCGGATGCGCTCGAACACGTCTGGGTTGTCCTTGACGCTATCGATCGAGGAGAAGTGGACGGACTCCTGCGGACGATACTCCAGCGTCGCGGGGTCGATCGCGAGAATCGTCGACGAGCCGTTTTCTCCGCGCACGCGCTTGTAGAAGCCCTGCTTCGTCTTGTCGCCCAGCCACTTGCGCTCAAACATCTCGCGCATGAAGTCGGGAACCTTGAAGAGCTCGCGCTGGGGGTCGTCGGGCAGGTTCTCGTAGAGGTTGTTGGCGACGTGGTACGTCGTGTCCAGCCCCGCCAGGTCCGCCGTGCGGAAGGTGGCGGAGCGCGGGTGCCCCATCGCTGGCCCAGTGATCGCGTCCACCTCTTCAACGCGATAGCCCTCGTCGAGCATGCGATGGATCGCCGCCATGAAGCCGAACATGCCAATGCGGTTGCCGATGAAGTTTGGCCGGTCCTTCCCGAAGACGACGCCTTTCCCAAGTCGCTCAGTGCAGAACTGCCCCATGAACTCCATCAGCGCGGGGTCGGTGTCCGGGCCGGGCACCAGCTCCAGCAGCTTCATGAAGCGCACCGGATTGAAGAAGTGCGTCACCAGGAAGTGCTGGCGGAAATCGTCGCCGCGCCCCTCCAGCAGCATGCTCGCTGGCAGACCGGACGTGTTCGAGCTGACGATACTCCCCGGCGCGCGCACGGCTTCGATACGCGCGAACAGGTCCCGCTTGATGTCCACTCGCTCGACGACCGCTTCGACGATCCAGTCGACGCCGCTGAGCTTGTCGAGGTCGTCTTCGACGTTGCCGACGGTGACAACCGCGGTGTTGCGCTGCGAGAAGAACGCCGAGGCGGGCCGGGCCTTCATCGCGGCGTCGAGACCCGTCTGGGCGATGCGGTTGCGCGCGGCGCGGTCCGTCGAGTTCTGCGCGTCGGGCGGAACGATGTCGAGCAGCAGCACGGGGATGCCGGCATTCGCCAGCAGCGCCGCGATACCCGCCCCCATGATGCCCGCGCCGACGACCGCCGCGCGCTCAATCTTATAACTCATGCGCGCCCTCTCTTACAGCCGCTCGATGATCGTCGCCACGCCCTGGCCGCCGCCGTCACACAGCGTCGACATACCGATGTGCTTGTACGACGTCTCGAGGTCGTTGATCAGCGTCGCGATGAGCCGCGCGCCCGTGCAGCCAAGCGGGTGCCCGAGGGCAATCGCGCCGCCATGCGGATTCAGCCGGTCCTCGTCGATGCCCAGCTCACGGACGACTGCCAGCGACTGCGCGGCGAACGCCTCATTCAACTCGATGATGTCGATGTCGGAGAGCTGCATGTGCGCCCGCGCGAGCGCCTTTTTCGTCGCTGGAACCGGCCCGATGCCCATGAACTCCGGCTCGACGCCCGCGACGGCCATCGCGATCACACGCGCCCGTGGCCGGATGCCCAGCGCCTGCGCCTTCTCAGCCGACATCAGCACCGCGCCTGAGGCACCGTCGTTGAGCGGGCTGCTGTTTCCTGCCGTCACCGACCCGCCAGCTACGAACGCGGGCTCCAGCGAGGCCAGCTTCTCCATCGACGTGTCGCGGCGCGGACCCTCGTCGCGCGAGACGACGGTGCCGTCGGGCAGTGTCACCGGCACGATCTCGCGGTCGAAGATGCCCTCATCCTGGGCGCGAATGGCGCGCTGGTGACTGCGCAGGGCGAAGGCGTCCTGATCCTCGCGACTGATGCCATACTTCTTCGCGAGGTTCTCGGCGGTCATGCCCATTGGGATGTACGCCTGCTCGAATTCAGTCGTGCGCGTGCCGGGCAGACCGCAGATCTCGATGCCGTCGGGATTGTTCATCAGCTTCGGATTGAAGCTCGGGTTGAACCCGCCCATCGGCACACGCGACATGCTCTCGACGCCGCCGACGACGAACTCATCGCCATTGCCGCACAGAATCGCCTCAGCGGCGAAGTTGAATGCCTGCAAGCTGCTGGCGCAGAACCGGTTGACCGTGGTGCCGCCAGCCGTCGTTGGTAGGCCCGCGAGCGCCGCCGCCAGACGGGCGACGTTCATGCCCTGCTCGCCCTCTGGGAATGCGCAGCCCAGAATCACATCTTCGATGGCCGCGCGATCCAGGTTCGGCACGCGCTCTGCCGCCGCACGTAACGCGACCGCCGCCAGATCATCGCCACGAATCGCCTTCAGAGCGCCCTTCCCGGCCCGCCCGATCGGCGTGCGCACGGCGCTCACTACTACTGCCTCTGGCATGCTCTATCTCTCCTTGGATATCCCGGCTGGACGCTGACTCCAGCGCTCCTGGGGTACGTTGTCGTACTCGACGGAAGCGGGCGAGGCATGCCTCGCCCCTACAATACGTGCGCTGCGTTCTGACCCAACTTGCTATTGCAGCGGGTAGCCGTTGGCCTCGGCAACGACGCCCGCAAGCTCGCGCTGCGCCGGAACGATGTCCTGCTCTGGATCGCCGAGGTACGCCCGGACCTTGGCCAGCTCTTCGCGGCGTTCGTCGCCCTCGAAGGCCATCGAGAGTGCGCCCTCCATATTCGCGCGTGTCTCACCGAAGAGGCTCAACACGACCATGTTGGCGAGCAGCTCATGGATGTGGGAGTTCGGCGCGCCGCTGCGTGCGGCATCGAGCGCCCGTGCCACGGCGCTATCCATCGCGAAGACGTTATTCACCTGATTCGCGACGTAATCGAGGAACTCCTGTTCTTCGCGCATATTCGCCACGAACTTCATCGAGGTCTTCATCACGTTGTAGATGCCCGCGCGCTTGGCGCGCTCGACGAGATTGACCGCATCGCGCAGGCCAGCGGGAACCTCCGCTCCGGCGAAGTCGCGCGCCTGGCCGCTCGAGATCTCGCCGTCGATCTCGGCGAAGGACGAGAACAGGTCGATCTTGCCGTCCATCGCGCGCTGGAAGAGCGTTCCCGCCGTCACCAGCCGGTTGACCTCGTTCGTGCCCTCGAAGATGCGGTTGATACGGGCGTCGCGCCAGGCGTGCGAGATCGGGTACTCGTCCATGAAGCCGTAGCCGCCAAAGGTCTGCACGCCTTCGTCGACCGAGCGCCATAGCGCCTCCGAGCCGAAGACCTTGGCGATCGAGCACTCGATGGCGTACTCCTCGATGGCCGCGAGCTGCGCCTGCCGGTCGTCGCCTGCCGCGATCCGCGCGTCTTCCACCATGCCGGCCGTGCGGTAGGCCAGCGTCTCGGCGGCATAGACGTCCGCCGCCATGCGCGCGAGCTTCTTCTTGATCATGCCGAAGCTATGCAGCGGGCGCCCGAACGCCTTGCGCTCGTTGGTGTAGGCCGCCGCCATGTCGAGCGCCGCACGTGCGCCTCCAGCGGCGCCGACGCCTAGCTTCAGCCGACCAATGTTGAGGATGTTGAAGGCGATCTTGTAGCCCTTGCCAATCTCGCCGAGCACGTTCTCGACCGGCACCCGCACGTTGTCGAAGTAGACCGTCCGCGTCGACGAGCCCTTGATGCCGACCTTCTTCTCTTCGGCGCCCGTCGAGATACCCGGCGTCGATGCCTCGACGATGAAGCCCGTGTGCTTCGTATCATCCACCTTGGCGAACGCGACGAATACATCGGCGAATCCCGCATTGGAGATCCACTGCTTGGCGCCATTGAGGATGTAGTGTGTGCCGTCCTCCGAGAGCGTGGCCCGCGTGCGAATTGCCATCGCGTCCGACCCGGCACCCGGCTCGGTGAGGGCATACGCGCCGATCAGCTCGCCGGTCGCGAGGCGCGGCAGATACTTGCGCTTCTGCTCGTCAGTGCCATAGAAGACGATGGGCAGCGTGCCGATGCCGCTGTGTGCGCCGTGGGCCACCGCGAACGATGCCTGTCGCATCTCGCCGGTTACGAGCGCGCTCACCACCAGCCCCAGGTCTGCGCCGCCGTACTCCTCGGGTACGTCGATCATCAGCAGGCCCTGCTCGCCGGCGAGCTTCACCAGCGACGGCGTGAGGCCAGGCTCCTGGTGGTCGATCTCCTCGGACTTGGGCATCACCTCGCGCTGAATGAACGTGCGCGCGGAGTCGCGAATCTGCTTTTGCTCGTCGTCCAGCTTCTCGGGCGTGAGGAACGTCGCCTCGGTCACGGGCGTCGTCAGAAAACTCGCGCTGACTTCGGTCTTTGCCTCTGTCGCCATGCTGGTGATCTCCTTCACTGGTGGCACGCCACTCAAACTGTGGCGGTCCCCGGCCTCTACGTGATTGTTATCGCAACTCTACAAGGGACGCACGAACAGACGAACAGCAGACACGACGTCTCGCCGCGAGGTGCGCCGTCGCCTCGACGATCTCACACACTGTGCGGCGCTACGAGTCCGGCTGGCCATGTTCCGCCAGATACTGCTCCCGCAGCTCACGCCGCAGCACCTTGCCGATCATGGTCTTGGGCAGGCTCTCGCGGAATTCGAACTGCTTCGGCACCTTATACGCCGCCAGCCGCTCCTTCGCGAAGGCCGTCAGCTCCTCGGCAGTCGGCGTCTGGCCAGGCTTCGGCACGATATAGGCGCGCACCGTCTCGCCGCGATAGATGTCCGGCACCCCGATCACCGTCGCCTCCAGCACACCGGGATGCTGATACAGCACCTCCTCGACGTCGCGCGGGAAGATTTTGTACCCACTGGCAATGATGATGTCTTTCATCCGGTCGTTGATGGTGAAGTAGCCGTCCTCGCTCATGAAGCCCACGTCACCCGTGCGCAGCCAGCCGTGCTCCAGCACTTTGGCCGTTTCGTCGGGGCGCTGCCAGTAGCCGGCCATTACCTGCGGACCGCGCACGACGATCTCGCCGATCTGCCCCGGCGACAATAGCTCGCCGGTCTGCTCGTCGCGGATGGCGGCATCAGTGTTGGGCATTGGCAGCCCTATTGTGCCGAGTCGCCGCTCGCCAAAGACGGGATTGCAGTGGGTTACCGGCGATGCTTCCGTCAGGCCATACCCCTCGACGACACGCGCCCCCGAGACCGCCTCGAACCGCTTCTGAACTTCGAGTGGCAGTGGTGCGGAGCCGCTGATGCAGACCTTGATCGAGCTGAGATTGCGTGGCCGTTGCTCAACCTCACGCGCGAGCGCTAGATACATCGTCGGAATGCCAGGGAATAGGTCCGGCTTGTAGCGCTCTATCGCCTTCAGCACATCCTTCACGGTAAAGCGCGGCAGCAAGACCATCCGCGCCCCACCCACGATCGAGAGGTTCATGCCGACACTCAACCCATAGACGTGGAAGAATGGCGCCACACACAGCGACGTATGGGGAATGTCGTGCGATACGTCGCTCCACGCCCACGCCTGCGTCGCGTTGGCGAGCAGGTTGCGGTGAGTCAGCATCGCCCCCTTGGCGACGCCGGTGGTCCCGCCAGTGTATTGCAGCAACGCCACTTCGTCTGGAGACGCGGGCTCGGGCAGGTGAAAGACCTCGAACCCCTTGCGGTCTGAGGACTGGCCAAGCACCTGCTTGAAGTTCAGCGTGCCAGCACTCGCCGTAGCGATTTGTTCGGCGTGTCCGCTTTTACGCTTTTGCCTGGCCTGTTGCAGCCGGAACGCAAGCGCGAGCGGAGCGGGCAGATAATCGGCGGCGCTGGTGAGAATCACCTGCTCGACGGGCGTGCGGGCTTGCACCGCTGCCAGCGTCGGGTACACCGAATCGAGCATGACGACGAAGCGCGCCCCGGAGTCGTTGAGCTGGTGCTCCAGCTCGGGCTGGGTGTAGAGCGGATTCGTCGCCACGACGATGCCGCCAGCACGCAGCACGCCATAGAAGGCGATGGGGAACTGCGGCACATTCGGCAGGCACACCGAGACGCGGTCCCCACGGCGCAGTCCCAGCCGCAGCAGGCCCCGCGCAAAGCGATCGACGAGCGCGACCAGTTGTACGTAGGAGATATGCGTCCCGTAGTACTCGAGCGCCACATTGGCACCGTGCAGTCGTGCCGCCTCTTCCAGCAGCCACGGCAAAGGACGCTCGGGAATCCGCACGTAAGCAGGGACGCTGCTTGGATAATGGACGAGCCAGGGACGCTCCGGCATCTCCGCGGCTACGACATCCGGCTTCTCAGAGCCGTCCGCTCGGTCCGTCGGCGTGACATCCATCGGCACACTCCTCGTTGAGTGGGAACACGCTAGGTCAACCGGATTATATCTTCACGATTTCGGTCCTGCCGCGTTGCCAGCTAACGCCAAATGTGCGCTATACTTCGTATCAGCTAACACTTGGCGCGGCCGCCGCTGCCCCCACATACGGGCAGTTGCTACCAGCTACGGTCCAGCCACCGCGAGAGACAAAGGCAGTCCCGCGCCAATGCGGGCGCCCCGGTGATGCTCGCATCGCAGTTCGGCGGCTCTCGTTGATGACGGAGGAGGAGTTCAATGGCGAGCCGGGCCTCAACATCACATGAAGTGGCAAGCGCACCGAGTCCGGCCGGCACCGCATCAGCCGATTTCGGGGCGCTGGTCGCCTACTACCGGCACCGGCGTGGGCTCTCCCAGGGACAGCTCGCGCGCGCTGCCCGACTCTCTCGTACATACATCTATCATCTCGAAACCGGGCAGCGGCAGGCGCCGTCGGTCCGAGTCGCGCGCTCCCTGCTGCGCGCGCTCGAGCTGCACGGCGAGGATCGACAGGCGTTCGCCCACGCCTTCACTCAGCTCACTGGCGAATATCTCGAAGACGACGCTGACGCGCTTGACCTGCTCGACCAACGCGAGCTGGCCGCGTTGCTCGTCCACAATACCGCATTCCCCGCGCACAGTCTCGACCGGCTCTGGCAAATCTCGGCGTGGAACCGGCCAGCCATGCAGCTCTTCGAGATGGACGCCGCATCGCTGACCCTACACAGCCAGAACCTGCTCGCGGTCGTCTTCGATCCCGCCTACCGCCTGCGCTTCCGACCGTGGGAAGACCTCGCGCGCAGGCTGCTCGCCGACTTCAAGTACAACACCCGCAGCTACACCTATATGCCGGAGTATCGCATCCTCTGGCGCACGCTCCGGACGCTGCCGGATTTCCGCCGCATCGCCGACTCGTCTGATCCAGGCATGAGTAGCGCGCCGTCGCTCGTCTTCCAGATGCGCCATTCGACCCTCGGGCCGCTCACGCTGCGAACCACCGTCACGGTCTTCAGCGGGTCCGCCGAATACTCCATCGTGACGTACGTGCCTGGCGACCAGCAAACGCTCGACACCTTCACCCAGCACGGCTGGCAGGTGAGCACGAGCACCGAGACCGGCGCGGGCTCGTAACGACCGACCAGACAGGGTTTCAGTCGCCCAACTCACACACTGTTCCGCCGTAAGGGAAACGAATCCGCACACAAGACTTGACGTCACGCCAACAGTGCGCTACTGTATTAATTCGTTATTCAATTAGAGCGCGAGAGAGGGAGGCGAGCTATGGCACGACGACGTGCCGAGCCCGGCGTGGACCGTCGACAGCAGATTCTCGATGCGGCGCTGGACGTGTTTGCCGAAGTCGGATTCGACGGCGCGACCACCAAACAGATCGCGGCGCAGGCGGACGTCACGCAGGGGCTCATCTATTTCTACTTTCCGGAGGGGAAGGAAGAGCTGTTTCGCGCGGCATTCGAGGCGCAGGCGACCATCGCGCTTGCAGAGCTTGAGCTGGACGCCGCCGAGCGCACGGAGCCGCCCGACGTGCTTTTGCCCCGCGTGCTGGCGCGCTTCATCCGCGTGATGAGCGAGCCGCGCCTCACGAATCTGCTGCGCCTCATGGGACGCGCCGCCTTGACGGAGCATCATGCGCTGCGTCCAGGCGCCGACGCACGCAAGGTGTTTCGCGAGCTCGCCAGCGGCCTCGCCGCCAGCCTGCGCACCTATCTCGACGAACAGGTTGCCAGAGGGAACGCCCGGATGCCGGATAGCGCTATCGCCGCGGACATGATCCTCTGCACAATCGGCATGGCGATGATTCAGCGCGCCAAGGGCACGGGCAATTACGCCGCACTCTCCCCTGAAGACCTGGCGAATCGCCTCTGCGGGATCTATCTGCGAGGCATTCTGCCCACCGCGAGCGACACCCCCACCGGAGCGGATGCCGCACTCGTCTGAGGCGTGGGCAACTCCCCACCGGTAGTCAAACCCCTTCTACATCAATTAAGAGGCAATTCCATGGCACACGGCTCTGTAGACTCAGTCAATCCGGCAGCGAATCCTCAGGGCGAGCGCGTGCGCCTGCACGGATGGCAGCTCTGGGGCGTCCTCATCGCCCTCATGCTCACGTTGCTGCTGGCGGCGCTCGACCAGACCATCGTGAGCACCGCGCTGCCGACCATTATCCGCGAGCTGCACGGCGTCGATCAGTACGCCTGGGTCGTCACGGCCTATCTGCTGACAGAAACCACCGTCATCCCGATCGTCGGCAAGCTCTCCGATCAGTTCGGCCGCAAGTGGTTCGTCATCTCGGGCGTGGTCATCTTCCTGATCGGGTCGGCCCTCTCGGGCGCCTCGCAGACGATGACCCAGCTGATTCTCTTCCGCGGGTTGCAGGGCATCGGCGCCGGGTTCATTTTCTCGCAGATCTTCACTCTCGTCGGCGACATCTTCACACCCGCCGAGCGCGCGCGGTGGCAGGGACTGTTCTCTGGCGTCTTCGCGCTCGCCAGTGTGATCGGACCGACGCTCGGCGGCTGGATCACTGACAATACCTCGTGGCGCTGGGTGTTCTACGTCAATATTCCCATTGGCGCCGTCGCGCTGGTGATGCTCTTCTTCCGCCTGCCCAATAGCATTTCACTCCGCAGCAATCAGTACACCGGCAGGGATGCGTTCCGACGCATCGACTTCGCGGGCGCCCTCACCGCCGCGGGAGGGACGGTCTGCTTGCTGCTCGGGCTGACCTGGGGCGGCGTGACGTATCCGTGGCAGTCGGCGCAGGTGATCGGCATTCTGGTCGCCGCGGTGATGCTCTTCGGGGCGTTCTTCTATGTCGAGCGCATTGCCCGCGAACCAATTCTGCCACTTGACCTCTTCCGCAATCAGGTGTTCGCGGCGGGCTCAGTGCTGTCGCTGCTCGTCGGCATGGCGCTCTTCGCGGTGGTGATCTACTTGCCGCTCTTCATTCAGGGCGTGCTAGGCCAGTCGGCGACGAACTCTGGCGCCGTCATCACGCCGCTGACGCTGACCCTCGCGATCGGCGCGATCATCGTCGGACAGCTCATCGCGAGGATCGGGCGCTACCAGTTCCTCTCGGTGCTGGGCGCGCTGGTGCTCACCTTCGGCGTGTTTCTCTTCACGCGCATGACCATCAGCACCAGCCTCGGTGAAGTGACGCGCGACATGATCATCGTCGGCCTCGGCTTGGGCATGCTCCAGCCGGTGCTCACGCTGGCCGTGCAGAACGCGATTCCGCGCAACCGTCTGGGCGTCGGCACGAGCGCCGTGACGTACCTGCGAACACTCGGCCAGACGCTCGGCACCGCGATCATCGGCTCGGTCGTCAACACAACGTTCAACGCCGAGCTCGCCACCCGTTTGCCCGCAGCGGCCAACAGGTTGCCAGCAAAACTGCTCCAGGCCGCGACCAATCAGGAAGTGCTCACGAGCACAGACGCGCAGCACCAGATTCGAGATGCGGCGACGCAGGGTGCGGTTCATGCGGCCGTCGCCCGGGCCAGCGCGAGTGTCCCGCCGGGTCCGGCGCACGACACCATCGTTCAGCAGATCACGAACACCGTGACGCAGCAGGTGACGCAGCAAGTGCATACGCTCTTCGACCAGATATTTCTGGCGACCAAAGAGGCGCTCGCGATCGCCATCCAGCACGCGTTCGTGGCTGGCCTCATCATCTGCGCGCTGGTTATCGTCACCACCTTCTTCCTGAAGGATGTGCCGCTCAGCAGCAGCCACGGTCCCGCACCCGCACCCGCGCCCGTGCAGGAGGGCGCGCCCGCGTCGGGTACGCCAGCGGCCGCTGGTAGTCACGCGCTGACTTCCAACGCGGGCGAGCAAGGCGGCACCACCCGCCGCGCGGACGAGCCCCCCGCAATCGAGGGACCCGCCTATCAAAGGTAGGACACGCGAGGTGAGACGGCGTATAAGCGCGGTCTCACAGCACGAACAGGGACCGGCAGTCTGAGACGGCTGCCGGTCCCTGTCGTTTTCCCCGCGCTCGTGCTGTTCGGCCTGCCCGACGCATGCGGCCGCAACATGCGCCAAAGCCCTGCGCCATTAGGCCAACTACTTCCGCACGATGCGACCCGCGAATACGGAGGATGCGACCATCTGGCGGGTAAGATTGACGGCTCAGTGGTACGGTGTATGATGTATGTCACTCAACATACATCTCCATCACCCCACAACATTGACGTTTACGTCAATGTGTTGTATACTATATACACTACTTTGGTATTTTCAACTTTTCATTGGGCGAGGAGGTCCACATAATGCTTCGATCGCTTGGCTTACTGCTGGTCGGGCCATGGTCGTCGGGCGCCCGGCAGGAAACCGCGCGCGAAACCGCGCGCGACGCCAAGCCAGGCATCTTTTCGGCCCTCCGTTACCGGAACTATCGTCTATTCTTCTTCGGTCAATTGGTCTCGGTCACGGGCACGTTCATGCAGGGTACCGCGCAACAGTGGCTGGTGCTCACTCTCGCCTCGGGCGCACAGGCGGCGATGGCGCTTGGCTTCGTCGGGGCGCTGCAGTTCGCGCCAGTATTGCTGCTCGGCCCATTTGGCGGCGCGATAGCCGATCGCTGGCCCCGGCGCAACGTGCTTATCGGCACGCAGGCGGCGGCGGGCATATTAGCGCTGGTGCTCTGGCTGCTCACCGTGACTGGCGCGGTGCAGCTCTGGCATGTCTTCGTGCTGGCGGCGCTGCTCGGCTTCGTCAACGCGGTGGATATGCCCACCCGTCAGGCGTTCGTCAGCCAGATGGTCCCGCGCTCTAGCCTGCTCAACGCGGTCTCACTCAATTCCGCGCAGTTCAACGCCTCGCGCATCGTGGGGCCTGGACTCGCCGGAGCGATGATCGCGCTCTTCGGCACGCCGCTGCTCTTCTTGCTCAACGGCTTGAGCTACGTCGCCGTGATCGCGGGCCTGGTAATGATGAGCTCGAAGGACCTCATCCCTGTGCCCCACGTCGACCCGATGCATGGTCTCCAGCGACTCCGTCAGATGGCGGAAGGCGCGAAGTTCGTGGTCAGCACGCCAGCCGTACGCACGACGTTCATCATGGTCGCGGTCATCGGCACGATGGGGTTCAACTTCAACATCCTGCTGCCGCTCGAGGCAACGGGAGTGCTGCACGCTGGCCCGGCCATCTTCGGTCTGCTGACGTCGTCGCTGGGCGCGGGCGCGCTGGTCGGCGCACTGCTGCTGGCCCGCCGCTCCACGCCGCCGACGAACCGCCTGCTGGTCTACACTGCTCTTGCGTTCGGTATCGCCGAGGCGGGTGTCGGCTTGACGCATTCGACGCTGCTGGCGATGGTGCTGATCGCCGCGACTGGGTTTGTCATGAGCATGTTCTCGGCGTCGGCCAACACACGGGTGCAGCTCTCCAGCGCGCCCGAGCTGCGCGGCCGGGTGATGAGCGTCTACATGATGGTCTTCGCGGGCACAACGCCGTTCGGCAATCTCATCGTCAGCAGCGTCGCGAGCGCCAGCGGTGTACCCGTCGCGTTCGCTGTCTCAGGCATCCCGTGCCTGCTAGCCGCGTTGCTCGCCGGGTGGCTCTGGCGGGACTCGCTCTTCGGCGCCTCCCCCGTGACACCATCCGCCTCGACCCCTTCGCTGCCAGAAAGCGAGCCCGTCCGCTCGGACGTGCTACAGCCAGACCAATCAGAGACGGTGCCAGCCGCGGAGCCTACTGCGGTTGGCACCACGGCGGCTGATCGGCCCTTCGTGCTTCGTCGCAACGCGCGCAGCCTGCCTGCGCATATGCCAGTGCGAGCACCTGGCCACCCGATTCCGCAGCCACGCGTCGCCGACGCCGACTAATCGGAGCCGCGCTGGCGGCGCTCGTCCCAGGCGTCCGCGCCAAACGTGATATACTCGGCCCGTGCATCGACACGGGCCTTTTTTCTGCCTCCAGGAGACGTGGTCATGGCTGAGAACGAGCGGCAAGCATCCCTTTTCGGCGACATCGAGCCGCCCGCATCCAGCCGCCCGCAGCGTAGCGGATCGAACCGGCACCACCAGCCGGGAGGGGCGGCCGAGATGGGTGCGGCGACCGGCGACGTTCCGCGTGAGGCGCGCCCCCTCGCCGATCGCATGCGCCCCGCCACTCTCGACGAGGTGCTCGGGCAAGGGCATCTCCTCGGCCCACATGGTGCCTTGCGACGGAGCATCGAGCGCGACGCGGTGCCGTCGATGATCCTCTGGGGGCCGCCCGGCAGCGGCAAGACGACACTCGCAACCGTCGTCGCGCACACGACTCGCTCCCACTTCGTCGCCCTCAGCGCCGTCACGGCTGGCGTCGCGGACCTCCGTCGCGTGGTGGACGACGCCGCCAAGCTGCTGCGCGCGACAGGACGTCGCACGATCCTCTTCATCGACGAGATTCACCGCTTCTCGAAAGCCCAGCAAGACGCCATTCTGCCCCACGTCGAGCGCGGCACCGTCACGCTCATCGGTGCGACGACCGAGAACCCATCATTCGAGGTCAACGCGGCGCTGCTCTCGCGGGCGCGCGTCTTCACCTTGCAGGCGCTAGCCGAGGGCGATATTCTGGCGCTGATCGAACGCGCGCTGACCGATACGGAGCGTGGCCTCGGCGCCGAGCATCTCTCCGTCGACCCAGAGGCGCGCACTGCCCTCGCGCGCTATGCAAACGGGGACGCGCGTGCCGCACTCAGCGCGCTGGAGCTCGCCGTCGATGTCGCGCCCGCAGACGAATCCGGCCAGCGCACGCTCGACGTCGCCACGGTCGAGAACGCGCTGCAACACCGCGCGCTGCTCTACGACAAAACCGGCGAGGAGCACTACAACCTCATCTCGGCGCTGCACAAGTCGCTGCGCGGCTCCGACCCCGACGCGGCGCTCTACTGGCTGGGCCGCATGCTGGAGGCTGGTGAGGACCCGCTGTATGTCGTGCGCCGGCTCGTGCGCTTCGCCAGCGAGGACATTGGCATGGCGGACCCGCAGGCGCTCCAGGTGTGTGTCGCCGCGCAGCAGGCGGTGCATTTCATCGGCATGCCAGAGGGTGCGCTCGCGCTGGCGCAGGCGGTCGTCCATCTCGCAACTGCACCGAAGAGCAACGCCCTCTACACAGCGTATAAAGCCGTGCAGCAGGATGTGCGTGAGTCTCGCAACGACCCGGTGCCCTTGCAGCTCCGCAATGCGCCCACGAGCCTCATGCGCGAGCTCGACTACGGCAAGGACTACAAGTACGCGCATGACTTCTACAGTGGCCAGCCCGATCCTGCCGATCCCCTACGGCCGCCACCCGAGCGCTTGCAGGAGTATCTGCCGGAAAACCTGCGCGAGCGCCGCTACTACGAGCCAGGCGCACAGGGGGCGGAAGCATCGATCAAGGCCTGGCTCGCGCGCAGACGTGGCGAGGACAACCGGGGCGGCGAGGACTAACGAGAAGGGCGCCTCACGTTACTTCGCCCCGAGCCATTCGTCGCGAAGCAGGCCATAGAAGAACTCGTCCTCAAAGTGGCCATTGAAGTAGAAACGCTCGCGCAGGTTGCCCTCGTAGGTGAAGCCGAGCTTGAGCAGCAGTCCCTTCGAGCGGGCGTTCGCGTCGTCGATAATCGCCTCGATGCGGTGCAGCTCCATCTCTGCGAAACCATACGTGAGCACCGCCGACACCGCTTCGCTCATGATGCCCTGGCCCCAGTATGTGCGATTCAGCTCGTAGCCCAGCTCGGCGCGGTAATATCCCTCGTCAAACCGGTGGAAGCCGCACGAGCCGATAACGCGATCTTCCCCAGCCAGCGTGATGTTCCAGCGGATGCTGGCGCGCCGCGCATAACGCTCGCGCTGTGCCTCAATCAGCTCCCGTGAATCGGCGATCGAGTAATGTGGAAGGCTCCCGTAGTAGCGCATGACCTCTTCGTCGGAGAACGTCGCGAAGAGCGCCTCCGCGTCTCCCAGCTGCGCCTGCCGCAGTCGTAGACGTGCCGTCGTAAGCACCGGGAACTGTGCGAATGCCGCATCGATGCTCATGCGACTCCCTTCCTGGTCATTGAGCGCCTGAGCCGCTATAGACTGTGCAATGCGTGAAGAGCTCCTCGGCGTTGGAGACAGTGCCAAGCGCGAGTTCAGAGCCAGGACCAACTGCCACCGAGGTCGTAACGACTCGCTGTCCGTTGACGTAGACCGACATCGTCTTGTCATCGCTCGCGAGCCGCACACCCAGTGTGTTCGCGACGTATCCGTCGCTATGCCAGGCGATTGTCGCGCCGCTCCGATATGCCTGGCTGCCATCTCTGCAGGCGCCATTGCACACGAAGTACTGCCCGTTCTGGTCGAACGCGACGAGCTCCATACCGTCGGCGAAGATCGACGCGACGGCCCGCTGGTCGAGACGGCCCGCTGGAGCCAGCGTCACCTCCAGGTAGAACCCACTCTTGGTCAGATCCGCCGACTGCGAGGGCGTGAAGACACAATAGGCGCCTTCGCTCGTATTCACCGTCTGCATGCCCTGAGACGTAAGGGAGCAGCCACCCGCCGTATCCCAGTGAGCATCGTTCGGACGCAAATCGGCGTCATACACCTTGGCCCACCCGTTGGGAACCGGACTTGCCGTCCGGGAGCTCAGTCGCGGGGCGAGCGCGGCGAGCAGGATGGCGATGACCGTCAGAGCTATCACAACCGCGCCGATGAGCGTCTGATACCTTCGCGTCGACAGTATACCCATCGCGTCGTTGGGACGTGGCGGTACGACGGGAGCGGCCGGCCACTGATACTGGAGATAGGGTGGATACGGAGGATATGGCGGAGACGGTGGAGGTGCCCAGCTCATTGAACCCCCTCCATCACTGGCGAGCGCGTTTCCGATGATCCAGCCGCAGTCCCATCTTTTACGCTGCCGCCTCCTCCGGGCGGAGACGGAACATCTCGCTGCCCGCGAGCCAGGCGGCCCGTCACCAGCACAAGCACGCCCAATATCACGGCGTAGTAGACGAAGTAGAGGAACGTAGCCGAGTCCACGGGGATGCCGCCAACAGGCACGGGCTGGTTCAGCCACTGGCTGAACTGTCCTGGCAGCAGTTGCAGTAGACTGCTGCCGTTGAAGAACGCATGTTGCAGAACGGCGTAGGCGATACCGCCGAAGCCACGTACCCAGCGCCAGCGGACTCCCCGGCCGCGAATCAGATAATACCAGCCGAGTGCCGCCATGCCCGCGCCCACGCCGTGCAGCAATCCCGCGCCGATGCGTTCGATGGCAACCGTTACCCAGTCCGCCTCACCCGAGCCGATGTAGCTGATCGTCTCGACCATGTCGAAGCCAATACCAGCGGCCAGCCCAAGCAGAAACGCCTCGCCCGGCCCGCGCAGCCGCCGCAGAATGAGGAGCGCGCCCAGCGGCTTCACACCCTCTTCAACCAGCGGCGCGATCACAGACACGATCGTCAGTAGAAATACTGCCTCGACCGGGTTCGTAGGACCCGCAGTGCCGTTGACGAGCGCGGGATTGAACGCGTATCCAAGCGCGCCCAGCGCCAGCGCCACCACCAGCGTGAGCACTAGCTCCAGCACGATTGCCAGCAGCGGAGCGAGCGTCGCGCCGTACGCCAACGAGAGCCAGACGTGCCGCCTGCTCGACGGCATCCACAATCGATGCGCCGTGAACGCGAGCACCGCGAGCGCTGGCAGCATGCCCGAGAGTATCGCGAGCGGCAGCACGGCCACGGCAGTCCCCGGAGCGGCGTTCGCATGCCAGAGCAGCAGCGCCGCCGCCAGCGCGCACGCCGTCAGGCCGAGAAACAGCCAGGGGCTGGGGAAGCTGAACTGGGGAGATACGCGGCGGAGCACGCCTGTTACACCGTAAAACACCGCGACACCGCCAGCCACAAGGGGCGCGATTGAGAATCCAGCCAGACCCGCCAGCACGGCGAGGCTGCTCCCCTGCCCAAGTGCTACAGTGAGGACACCAAGCGACAGCACGAGCGCGCCGCATAGCATCGAGATCCCGCCAAGCACCAGCACAATCCACGAGACGACCAGCCCGTACACCTCCCCAGGCGCACGATACCGGCGCGGCGGAGCATACACGGGCCAGTAGGGATAGGGCCAGGCATACGCTGCAGCCATCACATACGGCGGATACCCGTAGCCCGCATATCCGGCGTACCACTGCGGGCCACCTGGAGAGGTGGGATACGGCGCGCCTGGAGGAGGAGCGCTCCAGCCCGATGGCGACGCCGGGGCCATTCCATACTGAGGCGGCCACGGCGCAGAGGGGTGCTCAGTACTACCTGATCGTGTGGACTCAGTAGTGTGCTCAGAGGTTCCATCGCCAATGGGTGGCGTGGTCGGGAGTGGCGAAAGCTGTGCGCCACATGTGGGGCAGACGCTCATATCTGGCTGCATCCCGGCGCCGCACCGTGGACAATTGCGCGTCTGCAAGAAACCCGTCCTTCATCTTCAGTGTGCTATGTGGCAACGGCAACTCAGTGCGGACACCTTGTCCACGCAAGCGCACCGCACCAACCTGAGGACACCCACATCATCTCAGGCATGCGTAGTATAGCAGACCCGGTACCCGTGAGCACGCGAACGGTCACTTGCTGACGCCACGACAGCCTTTGTAGACACGACAGCCTTCGTGGAGTGTATGTGCTCGCCCGGAAAACACAGAAGCCTCCGCGACCAAATCGTCGTGGAGGCTCAACTCAGAGCAGGTCTGCGAGAGACCTTAGGCCATCGCGTAGTGGCTCTTGTGGAAGTAGGTCATGCCATGACCGACTACCTTGACCGGCAGCAGGTCCTTCGACATGATCGGCTCACCACACTTCTCGCAGACACGGGAAGTCATGATGTTGGTGTCGTCGCGCTGTCCCAGCGAGGCGCGCGCCGTCTTAGAAAGCTCGCCCTTCTTGGCCATTGTGTGTGTTCTCCTGCGTGATGCTGTGCTATAGGAAGTTTCGCGCTGCCCGGACTTTTCGTTACTGTGGCGCGCACACCGCATTATACCACATGTCGGCCGCCTTTCGCCGGCCCCGTGCCGGTCTAGACCTGCGCAGACGGCTGAGCCAGGGAGAACGATCGTGGCGAGACGAAACGCGCGCCCGCACTCTTACGACGCCGTGGGGAGATGGTCACCGACGAGCTCTTCGCGGGTGCGCGGGCCAATCGCCGCCACCACCAGCGTCTCATCCGTCGGGTAGCGCCGCAGCAACTGGAGGATTTGCTCCCGCGTCACCTGATCGATGGCTTCCTTGAGCTCCTGAATGGTGATGAGCCTGCGCTCATACCACCATGACCGTGTGATGGCGCCCATACGCGCCGCCGAGCTCTCGCCGCGCATGACCAACTCGCTCTTCAACTGTACCTTGGCGCGGGCAAGCTCGTCCTCAGTCACCCCTTCGTCTTGCAGGCGCTTCAGCTCGTCGAGCATCACCGTCACCGTCTCGGGCGCCTTCTCGGGCGTCGTCCCGGCGTACAGATACTCGGCTCCATAAACGCCATTCGGAGAGAAGATCGACGCGACGGAGTAGACCAGGCCGCGTTTCTCGCGCACCTCACGGAACAGGCGCGACGTCATCCCCCCGCCAAAGATCTCGCTGACGACCGATGCCGCGTAATAGTCGGGGTCGCCATAGACGGGGAAGGGGAATGCCATGCCGATATGTTCCTGGTTGCCTTCGGTCGGCTCGATGTTGACAGCCGTGCGCGGTTGTGGCGTCTCCTGCGGCGATGGCGGCGTCGCCCCCTGCCAGCCTCCCAGCAGCTCGCCGACGTGCGCGACGGCGGCGTCCCAGTCGAAGTTGCCCGCGATGGCGAAGAGCGTACCCTGCGGCTTATAGCGTCGTTCGTAGAAGCTGCGCAGATCCTCTGTGGTCAGCCGCTCGACGCTCTCTTGCGTTCCCAGCGACCGGCGGGCGAGTGTTGTGCCGGCGTAGAACCGCTCGCGGACGAGATCGAAGATGCGGCGCATCGGCTCGTCGTCGCGCCGCCGAATCTCTTGGAGCTGCACGCTGCGCATCTGGCTAAACTCGTCCGACGGAAATGCCGGATTGAGCATCACGTCGGCGAAGAGGTCGAGCGCCCGGTCGATGCGATTGGCGACGATCTGCGCCGAGTAACGCGACGACTCCATGCCAGCCTCGCCGCCACGACGCGCGCCTATCGCCTCGAACTCTTCCGTGAGCTGCCGGACGTTGCGGTGCGTCGTCCCCTGGAACATCATGTCCGAGAGCAGGTACGACAGCCCCTGCAGCCCCTCTGGCTCATCGCGGATGCCCGCGGCCACCTGCACGCCGAATGTCACCGACGACAGGCTGGGCATGCGCTGGCCCACCATCTGCAGCCCATTCTCGAAGGTATGCACGAAGTAATTGGGCGCGAGCGCCGCGCTCTCCTGCATGCTGGTCTCTGGTGTGCTCATAGCCTCTGGTGCCCTTCTCAGTACAGATCGTTGAACGAAACGGCAGAGGACGCGAGGCCACCGGACGCCATCACGGCGGTCTCCGGGAGGTCCTCTGCGTCCTCTGCGGCCCGCCTCGCTCGCCGCTCTGAAAACCAGAGGGTGACCGCCGGCAGGTGAGGTCCAGATACAGTGTACCTACGCGCGCTCCGGTTCTTCCACCTCCAGCGGAAGCTTCAGCGAACCCGGCACGAGCGCCGCGGTATCCTCGGGCAGGGGCATCGTGAAGAGCTCCTCGAACTCCCGCCCTTCCAGGCTCTCCTGCCCAATGAGTCGCTCACTGATTAGGATAAGCCGTTCCTTGTGTTCAAGCAAGACCTGCTCGGCACGGCTATATGCCCGGCGGACGATCCGGCGCACCTCTTCGTCGATCTCGCGGGCGGTCTCCTCGCTATAGTTGCGCCGCTCGCCCATATCGCGCCCGAGGAACGGCTGGTCGTCGCGCTGACCGAGTTGCACGGTGCCGAGCAGATCGCTCATACCGAACTCCGTCACCATGCGCCGCGCCATCGACGTCACGCGCTGGATGTCGTTCGACGCGCCGGTCGTCACCTCGCCAAACATGATCTTTTCGGCCAAATGACCGCCCAAGGCGAAGGCCATGTAATCCTCGAACTGCGACTTCGTCCACAAGAAGCGGTCGTCGTCGCCGAGCAGCCGCGTATAACCGCCCATCGAGCCGCGCGAGACGATCGACACCTTGTGTACGGCATCGCATTTCGGCAGCGCGCGTGCCACCATCGCGTGACCGACCTCGTGATATGCGGTGACTGCCTTCTCGTGCTCGGTGATGATGCGACTCTTGCGCGCGGGACCGGCAACCACCCGATCAATCGCCTCTTCGAGCGTCGGCATCGTGATCGTCTTCTGGTTCTCACGCGCCGTCAAAATCGCGCCCTCATTCAGCAGGTTCTGCAGATCGGCACCCGAGAATCCCGGCGTCTGCTTGGCCAGCACTTCCAGGTCGACATCCGACCCCAGTGGCTTGCCGCGCGCATGCACATTCAGAATCGCGAGTCGGCCGCGCACATCCGGCTTATCGAGCGTCACCTGCCGGTCGAAGCGTCCCGGCCGGAGGAGCGCCGGATCGAGCACGTCGGGCCGGTTCGTCGCGGCGATCACGATCACGTTGGTGTTGTTGTCGAAGCCATCCATCTCGACGAGCATCTGGTTGAGTGTTTGCTCGCGCTCATCATGCGACCCGCCGACGCCAGCGCCGCGCTGGCGGCCAACCGCGTCGATCTCGTCGATGAAGATGATGCACGGCGCGTTCTTCTTGGCCTGCTCGAAGAGGTCGCGCACGCGGCTCGCGCCGACGCCGACGAACATCTCGACGAACTCCGACCCGCTGATGCTGAAGAACGGCACGCCCGCCTCACCGGCCACGGCGCGCGAGATGAGCGTCTTGCCGGTGCCCGGCGAGCCCACCATCAGCACACCCTTCGGGGTGCGCGCGCCAACCGCGGCGAACTTCTCAGGATAGCGAAGGAAGTCGACGATTTCCTGAAGCTCTTGCTTGGCCTCGTCCACCCCGGCCACGTCTGCGAAGGTGACGGAAGGCTTGTCGCTGGTAAATAGCCGTGCCCGGCTCTTGCCGAACGAGACCGCTGAGTTACTGCTGCCTTGCATCTGCTTGACGAGGAAGAAGAGAAGCAGGCCAATACCCAGAATCGGAATCAGCGTGCCTAGCACAGACCAGGCGGAACCGAACGGACCCGAGCTGACGTAGTTGACGTGCAACACCGCGGGGTTCGCGTAATCAATATTGTTGTCGCGCTTGAGGGCATCGTTGAGCTGGAATCCCTGCCCGACGGCGGCCTGCTCAGAGGTGCCGTTCACGCGCACGAGCTGAATGTCGGTGGAGCTGACGGTCAGCGTGTCAACCTGATGGTGTGAGATATCGGTCTTAACCTGCGCGAGCAAAGTCGAGAGATCCACATCCTTGGGCTGGTGATACTGTTGCACACCGAAGAGGATGAGAAGGAGCGCCAGCACGCCGGTCACTAACAAAATCAACGTGCCGCGAGTCCACCGGAATCCAGACATAGGTCCTCCAGAGGGGTCACAGAGGGAGAGGCAGAGAAAGGGACAGAGAGCGCCGCGCTGATGCATCGGGCAATGGCGCGAGTGGCTAGGGAAAACGTACAACATCCATCTTGTGTACGCCAGCGAATAGGAGTTTATGTCGTCTTCGGCCAGCGCGGCAGCAACACCCGCATGCCGATGCCCTGCCCGAGCAGAGTGATGAGCACGACGCCGAAGACGATCTGCTGGATGCGGATTACCTGTCCGGCGGGTTGCGTCAGGCTCAGCGCGAGCGCCAACGAGAGAGCGCCGCGCAGCCCGGACAGCAGAATCAAGGGGCGCCAGGAGCGCGGTAGCGGCGTCGGTACGAGCGCGTTCTGCTTCTCGTGCGCCGGATGTCGCTGCGCCAGCCAGCGTGCGAACGCGTCGAACGCCCCGAGGAAGACGAAGATCATCAGCGCGCGTCCCGCGACCACACCGACAACGGCCCACGCGATGTCGACCGACGCGCTGACGAGTGAAGTCGCGCCAATCTGCAGTCCCAGCAAGAGGAAGAGCAGCGAATTGGCAAGATAGCCGATGAACTCCCACACGGTATCGAGCGCGCCCTCCGTCGCCACAGTGAAGCTCACACGTCTGCCGAAACTGCCCACAACGATTCCCGCGCAGACCGTGGCGAGCAGTCCCGAGGTCCCCAGCGCATCGCCGATCAGGTACACCCCATAGGCGACACCAAACGTGATGGCGATCTCGATCAGGCGATCGTCGATATGTCGCAGTAGCAGTGCGACCGCGTAACCCACCCCCACGCCGATCACTAGCCCACCGACCAACAGCCACACAGCCCTGAGCGCCACGCCCAGCGCCGACGGCGGCGTCCAAGAGGGAGCGGAGCCTTCAGAGGCGAGCATCAGCATCAGCACAATGGTGAAGGCAGCGGCGCCCACACCGTCGTTGAAGAGGCTCTCGCCCTCCACGATGGTCCGCAAGCGCGCGGGCATCCCGAGTTGCCGTAGCAATGCGACGACGGCCACCGGATCGGTCGGCGAGATAATCGTTCCGACGAGCGCGGCGATCAGCCAGGGCATGCCCGCGCCCCAGTGCAACACAGCGCCCACCACCAGCAGCGCGAGCACCAGTCCCGGCACGGCCAGCAGGAACACCACCAGCCAGTTCGCCAGCAACATACGGGCGTCGATGGTGAGCGCGCCCTCAAACAGTAGCGCGGGCAGGAAGATGAAGAGGACGACGTTCGGCGCGAGCGCCACCGACGGCAACACGTGCAGGAATCCGAGGGCGAGCCCAACCAGCACCAGAGCCAGCGTGTAGGGCACGCGCAACCGGCGCGCGAGTAGCGCCACCGCGACCGCGACCGCGAGCAATCCGACGAGCACTCGAAGCTGCTCGGCTGTAACCGTGGTGGTGGTCATCGTCGCCGTCCGCGCGAGGCATGAGTGGAGAGTGCCGGTGAACCGTGGCGTGCGGCTAGGGTCGGCAGCGTCAGTTCGCCCCCGAGTGTTGGCCGCGCGACGGCGAGCCCCCAGACGACCTCTGGCGCTCCAGATCGCAGCGCGCGCGCGGCCGCCTCTAGCGTGCTGCCTGTGGTCGTCACGTCGTCAATCAGCAGCACGCGCCCTCCAGCGATGGCCCGTCGCGCCCGCTCATCCACCATCGCAAATGCCCCCGCTACGTTTTGGTGTCGCTCTTCACGCGAGAGGTGGGTTTGCGGTGTGGTATTGCGTGTGCGCCGCACGAGATCCAGTCGTACGGGCACGCCAAGCCGCCGTCCGCAAAACCGCGCCAGCAGCTCGGCCTGATTGTAGCCGCGCTCGGCCAAACGCATAGGCGAGAGCGGCACGGGAACGATCAGATCGGGGCCCCAGCCGGCCTCGGTAGCGCAAGCTACAAGCAGCCGACCCAGTGGCTGCGCCGCGCGACGCTGTCGGTGGAACTTGAGCGCGAGCAGGACTTGGCGAATCGCGCCCTCATAGAGCGCCGCCACGCGCAACGCGTCAAGCGCAGGCGGCTGGACACTAGTACGGCACGTGGAGCAGAGCGTCGTGCCCGATGCACGGTCAACGCCGGCCAGTGACACACCGCACCGGAAGCAGACTGGCATCTCAGGCGCGCGCACGCTCGCGGCGCAGATGGAGCAAAATGGTCCGCCTGTCTTCCCGCATGCGACGCAACGAGGCGGAAACAGCAGATCGACCGCGGCGGCGACCAGGTCGGAAGGCACCATGCGGCCGCTCCCTCCGTACGACTTCTCTACACCAAAAACGCGAAAATACGCTCACGAGCGCGTGCCAGCGCCTCGTACGTACTGTGATCGGGCAACGATGTCCGAGGAGACGATTGGCTTGCCAATCCGCCTCAGCAGCGTCACGGTGTCTACACTGCCGACGATGACATAGCGATGCGAGTCGAGCATTGACTCATACATTTCGGCATCCGGTGCCTGACTGTCAGTAATCGAATTGTACAGATCGACCGCGACATATTCCGCCTGATACGACTGCGCGTCCGGCATGAGATACAGATCGTAGCGATTGCTCAAGTATGGGTCGAGCGTGTCCGTCGCCGCCACTGACGCTGAGGTCGGTATTTCATTCAGGAGATCTTCCACCTGAGATTGATAGGGATAGGGAGTGGAGCCGGCGTCCCAAAACGGCTGCAGGTGGCTTTGAATAGCGGCGATATTCCAGATGCTCGTGACGATCAGCCACGCGGCGATGAGCGGGCCGATCCAGCGCGATGGCACGGGGATGCGCTCAAGCACCCGCTCCCAGCGGCAAGGCACGCTCGCCAGCAAGCGCCAAACGGGCCACCGCGCGATGCGCCACCCTGGCGCCGGGACGGTCGCCTCCTGCGTCGAACAGGCTGTCGACACGCCCCCTTCGGCCCGGGCGCGCGCGGCCAGCCACGACTGCGCACCAATCACGGAGCCGACGAAGATGTAGGGGATGATGACCGAGTTGTACTGGAAGAACCCGCTGTACTGTTCTGAGTGCACACTGAGCAAGTTCACCGCGAGATCCGGCAGCGAACACACTAGGAGAAGCGGCGAAAGCAGTGCGACGCCGCCGCCCGTCAGCGCGAGTAGCGTCAGATAGCCGCGCCGCGCTGGATCGAGAAACACCGTGAATGGCAGAGCCGGATCGTGCAGGATGTTGCTCAACGCATTGCTCGCCGAGTCGCCGAGCCAGCTATAGCGGTACCAGAAGTTGTTGCCGCCCGACACACCCTGGTTATAGTGCGGCAATATGACACCGAAGCACAGCGCCACCCACGCGAGGGAGAGCACCAGGGTGGCCACCCCCAACACACGTCGGTCGCGCCGCCGCATCAGCAACAGGCCGAGCAGCGCCAGCGACAGCGCAACGTCCTCTTTGGTCAGCGCGGCGAGAACCGCGCAGAGCACAAATACCACGGTGCGGCGCGTATCCAGCGCCCAGAGCGCGGTCAGAATGAGTGGCGTCGCGAGGGCCACGGGGTGAAAATCCCAGAGCGCTTCCCCAAGGAGCAGGGCGGACGCTAGATAGGCCGCCGCAAATGACATTGCCAGCAACGGATGCCCTGGCAGGCGACGGAGCGCGAGCAAAAAGAGGGGCAGCGCACCAAGCGCAAGCGCGATGGACTGCAGGATGATGAGCGTCGAGGCTTCCGCGTGAATGAGGTAGAACACTGAGATCAGCAGCAGAATCGGCTCGACATGCACGCCAAGACGCGTGGGCGGCCCGAACCAGTCGAGTCCGCGATTGGTGAAGCGGAAGGCGTGCCCGTGTATCGTGTTCCAGACGGCCTGGCTCATATTCCCCAGGTCGAACGCATCGGAGCGGAACGTCTCATATCGAGTCAGCGCATGCCCGCCGACGACGGCGATGTCCGCGACGATGAAAGCCAGTGTGAGCACCCATGCCAATGCGCAGCGTCCCTGGAGTGACCCGAGCCAGTCGAGCGCGAGACGACTGTACGATCGTGCCGATTCGCGTGACTGCTGTGCAGGCTCAACGGGGACGATCTCCAGGGCGGACAGATTGGCGGCTTCAGACGGCTCACATGGGCTGGACACGAATGAGGGCGTCCCCTTTCTGCACGAGCTGCCCGTTTTCGGCGACCATCGCGAGAACAGTGCCAGATACTTCGGCCTTGATCTCGTTGAAGACCTTCATCGCTTCGACGATGCACACGACCTGACCAGCCTGCACCGACTCGCCCACCCGCACGAATGGCGCGGACGTTGGCGAAGGCGACGCGTAGAACACGCCGCTCAACGGGGCGATGACGGCCACCCCGGGCGTTGGCGCTGCCGCCGTCCCGTTGCTGGCCGAGCGGTTGGGCCGCGCGCGCGCCGGACGTGGAGCGGGAGCCGCTGCCACCACCTGAGGCGGCTCCAAACCGCGGCGGATCTTGACACGCAACCCGTTCTCGGTCAGGTCGAGATCGCTGACCTCGCTCTCCTCCAGAGCCTCAGCCAGCGCCTTCACCCGGCTTACTAGCGATTGCCGTTCCGTCACCGTCGCTCCTCACTCCCTGTTCCGTTTCGCCCGCCCGCTCGGTCTAGCCTCTATTTTCCGGTGTAGCGCTTCATCAGTAAGACAGCGTTGTGGCCGCCAAAGCCCATCGAGTTCGAGAGGGCCACATTCACCCGCGCTTCGCGCGCCACATTGGGCACGTAATCGAGATCACACTCGGGATCCGGGTGGTGCAAATTGATCGTCGGCGTGAGAATGCCGCGCTCGATGGAGAGCGCCGTCACCGCCGCCTCGATGCCGCCCGCCGCGCCAAGCGTATGCCCGATCATCGACTTCGTCGAGCTCATTGCCAGTTGTCGCGCATGCTCACCGAAGACATTCTTCACCGCCGCGGTCTCGTTGCGGTCGTTGTAGACTGTTCCGGTCCCATGCGCGTTGATGTATTCGACATCCTCCGCACGCACCTCGGCCTTCTCAAGCGCCCGGCGCATCGCGCGCGCCAGTCCCTCACCCTGTGGGGCGGGCTCCGTGACATGATGCGCGTCGGACGTGGCGGCGTATCCGGCAAGCTCGGCGTAGATGTGCGCGCCCCGCGCTCGCGCGTGTTCCTCTTCTTCGAGCACCAGCACGCCAGCGCCCTCGCCCATTACGAACCCATCGCGCTCGACGTCGAACGGACGGCTCGCACCCTGGGGATCGTCGTTGTGCCGCGAGAGCGCATGCATCGAGCTGAACGCGGAGATGGCGATCGGCACAATGCCCGACTCGCTGCCACCCGCCAACATCACGTCGGCATCGCCGCGCTTGATCATCTCCGACGCCTCGCCGATCGCGTTCGCGCCGGTCGCACAGGCCGAGACGGTGGCGAAGTTCGGCCCGCGCGCGCCGAGGGCGATCGAGACGACACCGGCCGCCATGTCGGGAATGAACATGGTGATGAAAAAAGGGCTGATACGATCTGGGCCACGATCAAAGAGCACTTTGAACTGGTCGCCACAGGTCGTGATGCCGCCGATGCCCGACCCGATGATGACGCCCACGTCGTCGGCATTCTCGTCGGTAATCTCGAAGCCCGAGTCTGCCAGCGCCTGCTTCGATGCTGCGAGCGCCAGACGGACGAAGTTGTCGTTCTTCCGCGCCTCTTTGCGATCCATGTACAGCAATGGATCGAAGTCATTGATCTCGGCGGCGATGCGTGTCTCGTAGGTGCTGGCGTCAAACTGTGTGATTGGGCCGACGGCGGAGCGTGCCTCGACCAGCCCACGCCACGTCGTCTCGACGTCCGTGCCAAGTGGTGTCACGAGCCCCATTCCGGTAATGACAACGCGCCTGGTCATAACTCCTCCTGGCTATCGTTCGGCCTGCACATTCGCTCGCATGGGCACGCGGCGAGTTCGCGAACGCACGTGCCCCATTTTATCACCGCCATCCGCGAGGACGCCTTACGCTTTGAGCGCAAATTCCGCGCTGTGCTCGGCGAGGAAGTTGGTGTACGCCTCGCCGCGCTGGAAGACGGGGTTGTCGAGCAGCTGGAGGTGGAAGGGAATGGTCGTGGGCAGCCCGTCGATCACGTACTCGTTTAGCGCGCGACGGCCACGAGCGATTGCCTCCTCACGGGTCGGCGCCCAGACGATCAGCTTGGAGAGCAGCGAATCGTAGTGCGGGGGCACCTCGTAGCCGCGATAGAGATGCGAGTCGACACGCACGCCAGGCCCGCCCGGCGCGAGATACTCCTCAATCTCGCCTGTCTGTGGCCGGAAGTCGAGCGCGGGATCCTCGGCGGTGATGCGGAACTCGATAGCATGGCCGCGGAACTGGACATCGCTCTGGGTGATATCGAGCGGCTCGCCCGACGCCGCGCGCAACTGCATGTGGACCAGATCGAGGCCCGTCACCAGCTCGGTGACCGGATGCTCCACCTGCAGGCGCGTATTCATCTCCATGAAGTAGTAGTTGTTATTCTCGTCGACGAGAAACTCCATTGTGCCCGCGCCGCGATAGCCGATCGCCAGCGCCGCGCGGATCGCCCGCTCGCCCATCTCGGCACGCAGCTCCGGGGAGATGCCTGGGCTGGGTGACTCCTCCGCGAGCTTCTGATGGCGGCGCTGCACGGAGCAGTTGCGCTCGCCCAGGTGAACGCCATTGCCGTAGTTGTCGCAGAAGACCTGCACCTCGACGTGCTTGGCGCGCCCGAGATACTTCTCGAGATAGACGCCGTCGTCGTGGAACGCCTCGCGCACCTCGCTCTGTGCCGTCGTGAAGACGTGGGCGAATTCTTCCGGCCGGTTAATAAGTCGGATGCCGCGTCCTCCGCCGCCCGCCGCCGCCTTCAGCATCAGCGGGAATCCGATGCGCGCGGCGGCTTCTTCGCCCTCGCCCACCGAGCGCAACACGTCGGTGCCGGGCAACATCGGCAGACCGGCCTTCGACATCGCCTCACGCGCCTGCACCTTGTCGCCCATCTGCACCATCGCCGCCGGGGGCGGTCCAATGAAGACGAGACCACAGTCAGCGCAGATCTCGGCGAAGCTCGGGTTTTCCGAGAGGAAGCCGTACCCTGGATGGACCGCCTCGCAGCCGGTCAGTAGTGCCGCACTGATGATGTTGGGGATATGCAGATAGCTTTTGCTACTCGCTCCCGGTCCGATGCAAATCCGCTCATCCGCCAGACGCACAGGCAGCGAGTCGCGGTCCGGCTCGGAGTACGCAATGACCGTTCGCACGCCGAGCTCGCGGCAGGCGCGCAGGACACGGAGCGCGATCTCGCCACGATTGGCGATCAGCACTTTCTTGAACATAGACGTCACGTGCCTCATCTTGAGACGCGCGCGCCCGCCTGAGCCTGCACACTCGTCGAGCGGGAGACACGGCGTATCGGCACGCGGAGAGAACAAACCTCGGAAAGAATAGCGCGCCTATTGTATCACGAGCCGGCACCAGGGGGTAGTTCGACATACGCCGTACCACCAAGGATGACCAGATCGGGGACCGCGTACGCGACATCTCCCCACGAGCCGACGTCACCTCGCGGCGCAGTCTCACACCCTGCAGATGCCTAGGAGTGGGCGCCTACTCGAAACGTCCCTCGGCAGCCATGCGCTGCTGGACCGCATAGAGGTTCGTCCACGTCCAGGCCAGGCGCTCATAGCATCCGTCGTGGGTGCGCTTGCCGTTCTCGGTCTCCCACGCCCACAAACGGATACGAACTTTGCAGACCTCGCAGCGGAAGCGGCCGAGACTCAGGCGCTGCTTGCGATTGGTGTAGAAGCGGTTCATGGTGCGCGTGTACGAAAGCAGCGGTGCGCCATGCTGTGTGATGGTCGACGACACGTTCACGAGCGACTGCTCCTCCTGGAGCATCAGGCTCTGCGCGTCAGCATCAGGCACCAGCGCACGCGAGTCGGGGCCACCCCAGCGGTCGTCGTATCCGCCCGCCTCGCCCGAGTAGTCGTCGTAGCCGGCGTACTGGCCGTCGTAGGCATTCCCAGCATACTCATCGCCGTCATCCCATGCATCATAGCGACTATCCCGAGCGCGCATTACGCAGCCTCCTCACCGCTTCGACCGCAAGACTGGCCTCCCGTGGCTCGTCAACAACCAACTATAGCATAGCACCTGTATTTTCCCGGCACCGCATAGGAAAGATGATTGCCTGCCCAACGACACGACGCCCACGCAGCGTTCGGCTCGTGCTATCGCGTATGCTATACAAAACGAAGGATTCCGAAAACGGTGCCGACGAGAAAGGACGCGCAGCGGTGGAGCAGGACGAGCGCGAAGAGGTACAGCAGAGCGAAGGATCGTTCGTCGTGACGCCCGGCCAGTCACCACAAGTCGCCTCACCGCATACGAATGCCGTACCTCCCCTCGACGGCGCCAGCCACAACGGACAGGCGTCCACACCAGACGCCCCATATTCCGGGCCGAATGGCAGCGCCGCTGCGTCGCTTGCGCACACTGGCCCGGCAACAGATGCCACAGACATCGCGCCTGCGCGCGCTGATGGCGAGACGGCGGGAAAGTGGGCCGTGCTGGCAATCGTTGGGGTTGGCGTCTTCATGTCCACGCTCGATTCGTCGATCGTCAACATCAGCCTGCCTGCCATCGCGCAGTATTTCCATGTGCCGCTCAATGGCACCATCGAGTGGGTCATCATCGCGTATCTCGTGGTGATCGCCTCTGTGTTGCTGACGGTGGGCCGTCTGGCAGACATGATCGGGCGGAAGCCGATCTGGGCGTCGGGGCTGGCGATCTTCACAATTGGCTCCGCGCTCTGCGGTGCCGCCCCCACGCTTGAGCTGCTCGTCGCGTTTCGCGCCTTCCAGGGGCTCGGTGGCGCACTGCTCTTCGCCGTCAGTCCGGCGATGCTGACGCGCGCATTTCCGGCGAGCGAGCGGGGGCGCGCGCTTGGCCTGAACGCCGTCATCGTGGCGCTCGGCGTGAGCGCCGGTCCGACCCTGGGCGGCATCATCACCGACCACCTGAGCTGGCGGTGGATCTTCTACGTCAACGTGCCGCTCGGCATCATCGGGTTCATCGCGACGCTGCGGGTGCTGACGGAGCGCGTGCAACGCCACCGCGGCCGGTTCGACCCTGCTGGAGCGTTACTGCTGGCGGTCGGTCTCGCCACACTCACCGGCGTGCTCTCCTTCGGGCAGGAGATCGGCTGGAGCAGCCCAATCGTGATCGGTGGCATCGTCGTCGCGATTGTCTCACTGGTCGCTCTGGTCATCGTCGAGCAGCACGTGCCGGACCCCATCGTTGACCTGTCGCTGCTACGCAACCGGGTCTTCGCCTCCGCCAACGTCAGCCTCGTGCTGAGCTTTCTCGCGCTGTTCGCTGTCAGCTTCATGCTGCCGTTCTACCTCGAAGAGCTGCGCGGCTTCTCGGCGGAGGAGGCGGGCTTCCTGCTGACGCCGCTCCCGCTGATGATCGCGATTGTCGCGCCCATCAGCGGGTCACTCGCCGACCACGTCGGTACCCGCTGGCTGGCGGCCACCGGACTCTTCATCGCCTGCCTGGGCCTGTTGCTCATCAGTCAGCTCAACGCGCAGAGTTCGCTGTTCGACATCATCTGGCGGCTGGCCTTCACGGGCCTGGGGCAGGCGCTCTTCCAGTCGCCGAACAACAGCGCGCTGATGGGGGCGGCGCCACGTGCGCGACAGGGCGTCGCGGCAGGCTTTCTCGCGACGGGCCGCGTGATCGGCCAAAGCCTCAGCGTCGCGCTCACCGGAGCCATCTTCGCGAGCCTGGGTGGCGCAGCGGCGGGTCTGGCGCTCGTGCGCATTCAGCAATCCTCCGGTGTGCATCACTCAGCCCAGCAGATTGCCGCGCTGCAACAGACGTTTACGCACGCATTCTCGGTCACCTTCACCGTCTGCGCGTGCATCGCGGCTTTTGGCGTGCTCACGTCGCTCGTCCGCGGCAAGTCAGCATGACGGATGCTGGTCGGCCGCATTTTCGCGTCCACGGGCGAACATCTACGGTTCAGCAATGGAGTACTCGCGAACATTTCCGCGTCGAGAAGGAGAGCCTCATGCGCGACGAGACCCGAACGAGCCAGCACTCACTTAGCCCCAGCGGTTTCCCGTCCGACTTCGCCTGGGGAGCGGCGACGGCGGCCTACCAGATCGAGGGCGCGCCCCGTGCCGACGGCAAGGGTGAATCCATCTGGGACCGCTTCACACACACCCCTGGACACGTCGTCGACGGCTCAACCGGTGACGTCGCCTGCGACTCGTATTCTCGCTGGCAGGAGGATCTCGACCTGCTCGCGGAGCTCCAACTCAAGGCATATAGGTTCTCACTCTCCTGGCCTCGCGTGCTGCCCGAGGGCCGGGGCAAACCGAACCAGCGCGGGCTGGACTACTACGACCGCCTCGTGGATGGTCTGCTGGAGCGCGGCGTCGAGCCGTTCGTCACGCTCTATCACTGGGATCTCCCCCAGGCGCTGCAGGACGCCGGCGGATGGGCCAACCGCGCCACCGCCGAGGCCTTCGCCGAGTTCACCACCGCTGCCGCCCGGCGCTTGGGCGATCGCGTGCGCCACTGGATCACGCTCAATGAGCCGCACGTCGTCGTCTACCTCGGCCATGTGACGGGCGAGCACGCTCCTGGCCTCAAGGACCGGTCGCTCATCGCGCCGGTCTCACATCATCTGCTGCTCGCGCACGGCCGGGCGGTGCAGTCGTTGCGCGCCGAGACACCTCCCGCGACTCAAGTCGGCGCGACGCTCAATCTCGCTGCACTCGAACCGGCGAGCGACAAAAGCGAAGACGTCGAGGCGACCGAGCGAATGGACGGCCTCTTCCATCGCTGGTATCTCGATCCGCTGATGCGCGGCACCTACCCCGACGACATCCGCGCCGTGCTGAATATACCCGACAACCTGATCGCCGAGAACGACCTGGCGACCATCGCGACGCCGACCGACTTCCTCGGCGTCAACTACTACACCCGCCTGAGGATTCGCGCGGGCACAGCCGAGCCGGTCATCCTGCCGCCGCAAGGTCCGCTCACCACGATGGGCTGGGAAGTCGCCCCCGACGGGCTGACCGAGGTGCTGGTGCGCGTCGCGCGCGATCACGCCCCAGCACGGATGTACGTCACTGAGAACGGTGCGGCATATCCCGACACGCTGGCTGGCGATGGCCAGGTTCACGACACGCAGCGGACGGAGTATCTGCGGGCGCACTTCGTCGCGGTCCGCGAGGCGCTCGCGCAGGGCGTGCCGCTCGCGGGATACTTCGTGTGGTCGCTGCTCGACAACTTCGAGTGGGGGTATGGCTATACGCAACGCTTCGGCGTGTCCTACACCGACTATGAGACTCAGCGACGCATCCGCAAAGATAGCGCCCGGTTCCTCGCCGACATCGCCGCGACCAACGGCATCAACCTCTCCTGAGCGCGCGAACGCCGCACCGCTGGAGCAGCCGTCACAGGTCGAAGAGCGACGGCTGCTCCGCCGGAGTGATCCGGAACGGCGACGCCGGGTCGTCGAGCAGCAGACCGTAGAGGTGGTCGCTGACCGGCTCGGGCCTGGCGTCCGCCCGCACGAAGAGGGCCGCGCGCTCCTCATCGGAGAGTTCGCGGCTCGGGTCCCAGCCGTACGTGGCCATATCGACACGTCCCTCGTCGTCGAAGGCAATGCCTTCATCCTCCAGCAACCGGCGCATGCGTCCCTTCTGGCCGAATGCCCAACTCCCCGTGAGCACGCCTTTCGCGCTAATCACCCGCTGCGCCGGCACACTCTCCCAGCGCGGCGACTCGTTCATCACCCAGCCCACCATGCGGGCGCCTCTGGGATAGCCGAGCGCTGCTCCAACCCACCCGTAGGTCGTCACCCTGCCGGTTGGACACGCCCGCACAAGCGCATAGATTCGCGCGGCGAGTCGTGCCGCATCATCCCGCGATAGTCCTGTCAGCGGCATATTTCCGTCCCTCTCTCTCGGGTCCGCACCTCTCTGCTCTTGGGATACATCAACGGCAGACATCCATGGGCGAGTTGACAGTACCCCTAGCTTGCCTTACGATGCAGCCGGCATCGTGCATACAGGCAGTATCCACACTTCCAGCCGGCCATACGTCCTGTCGCCGGCACTCAGCGGGAGGCTCCCATGATTCGTGGCATCGGCCGGTGGTTCTGGCATGTATTCGAGGGCATGGTCCGCGGCTGTCTGACCCTCGCGCTGCTCGCCGCGGTCATTTCCTTCGGCACCGTCTATCTCACCACGCATACGCTGCCGGCTGGCGTCACACTCGGTCTGGTCGTGACAATCATCATCATTTCCGGCATCCTCGGCGCCGCCTTCATGCTCATCTGGCGTCTGAGCCATATCGAAGAGCTTACGCACGTGGCGAGTGAGGTCGTCGACGAGGTGACGCATCACGGCCGTTGAGGCTACACCGCGACACAGGGCCGCGCCTGTTCTACCTCTCTGACGACTTTAACACGCCTGACCTGCGAATTGTTGCGCTCGAACAAAGCGGCTGAGGCGACTATGCAACTGTGGCGTGGTACACGATAGCAGGCGGCCCATCCGCCCCACGTGGCAGGCGCCTCAACGCCCCTCGCGAGCGGCCACGGCGCGCGCCAGAATCTCGCGAACCACATCCGTCTTGGCGTCGGCGTAGTTCTGGACGTACTTCCAGTCCCGTTGAGCGAGCTCGCGCTTCGTGCGCGCATAGAGATCGCGGTCGCTCGCGTTGCTGCGGAGCCAATCGCGAAAGAGGAGCGCGCGCTCAATCTCCTCGCAACCCGCAGAATACACGTGGAGATTCACGGCAGGGTCCACGCCTCTGAACATCCGATGTTGGTACCAATCGGGCTCGCGGATGCGCAATGTGTATCCCGCAGCCTCCAGAGCGGGGACGTACGACGCTTCGTCCGCTGAATCGGCAACGATCAGGCAGATGTCGAGAATCGGCTTCGCCGACAGACCTGGCACGGATGTCGAGCCGATGTGCTCGACCCGTATCGCACGGTTTCCCAGCGCCGCACGTATCTTCGCGGACTCCGCATCGAACTGAGACGGCCACGCAGGGTCATAGTCGACCACGCGAATCTTCTCGGTCAAGGGGTGCATCTCGCCAATCGTGACCGCGCGGAGCTGATCTTCGGTGAGAAAAGTTCCAGACTCCGTCCGCTCGTCCTGCGCCATGTGGACCCTCCCTTCCAGAACTCGGGAGCTGGCGCCATGCGTGTGGCACGCTGCGGGTGCCGTTCGTCACAACGCTCCGGCGCTACCCACGCAGCCCCACGACGACTGCAAGGGCGTGGTCGTGTGTGTCAGAAATACTCACGTCGAACGCGCCCAGGCCCAGACGCTCCGCCTGATCGAACGCGTTCCCCGAGAGTTGCAGTACCGGTTTGCCGCTCTCCAGCCGCAAAATCTCGATCTCGCGCCAGGCCACCGAGCCTATGCCTGTACCGAGCGCCTTCGAGCACGCTTCCTTCGCGGCAAACCGTCCGGCGAGCCGCGCGACCCGCGCACCCACGAGCGCGCGCTCGGCTGGCGTGAAGACGCGGCCCAGAAAGCGCTCGCCGAACCGCTCACACGTCTCGACGAAGCGGGCACGCTCGACCATGTCGACGCCGACGACCACGGGCACCGGCGCGGCTGGCGCGGGGAAGATACGCGACCGATTGGACAAGGGTGTGTCCTCCCCGCGCGGCACGCTCATTCAGCGGCCCGCACGCTCTGAACCGTCGGCACCGGCTGTCCGCCACTCGCGACGTTGCCATTCGAGGCGGACGAGGCACGGTGGCGGGGTGACGACGAATGGTTACCGTTCTCGCCGTTCCGGCGTCCGCCACGTCCAATGCCGCGATAGCGGAAGCCGAACCGTCGCACTTCCTCGGGATCGAACAGGTTGCGTCCGTCGACGAAGGGCTGGCCCTCCTCACTCGGCGCCATCACGGCGCGCAGCCGGGCGAGATCGAGCGTCCGGAAGCGCGCCCACTCGGTCACGAGCATCACCGCGTCGGCGCCCGTCGCGGCCTCCACTTCATCCGCGCAGTAGACAACGCCCTCCCGGGGCAGCACCTTCTCGGCGGACTCGCGGGCCACGGGGTCGAAGGCGCGGATGGTCGCACCTGACCCGAGCAGCCACCGGGCGATGTCCACCGACGGCGCCTCGCGCATGTCGTCGGTGTTGTCCTTGAAGGCGAGACCGAGCAGCGCCACCGTCTTGCCGCGCAGGCTACCCGCGCCGCCCATCTCGTCCTCCAGCAGTTGCACCGCGACCTGCCGCTGGTCCTCGTTGATCTTCATGACCGCTTCGAGCAGTTGCGGGTGCAGACCGGCTTCCGCCCCCATGTGGGCCAGCGCCTTTACGTCCTTGGGGAAGCAGCTGCCGCCGTAGCCCAGACCGGCATCGAGGAAGGCGCGGCCGATGCGCTTGTCGTAGCCCATCCCGGCCGCCACCTCGCGCACGTCCGCACCGAGCCGGTCGCAGATGCGCGCGATCTCGTTGATGAACGAGATTTTCGTCGCCAGGAAGGCGTTGGAGGCGTACTTGATCATCTCGGCGGTATAGAGGTCGGTGATCACGATCGGCGCGCGCAACGGCAGATAGAGCTGGCCGACCTGAAGCGCCGCGTCGCGGTCAGTCGAGCCGAGCACCACCCGATCCGGCTTGAGGAAGTCCGAGACCGCCGACCCTTCGCGCAGGAACTCCGGATTCGAGACGACCGCGACCGAGATCGATGGATCGGGCAGATACTCATGCACGATCGCCGAGACGAGGTCGCCGCTGCCAACCGGCATCGTGCTCTTATTGACGATGATCGCGTTCGCCCGGAGGTTGTCGGCGATCTGACGGGCGGCGGACTCGACGTAGCGCATGTCGGCGCCCTCACCCCCAGGAATCGTCGGGGTGTTGACCGCAATGAAGATGAAGTCGGCGTGGTCGATGGCCTCGGCGTAACTGGTCGTGAACGACAGGCGGCCCAGCGCGACGTTGCGGTGCACAAGCGGTTCGAGCCCCGGCTCATAAATGGGCAACTGCCCCGCCCGCAGCAGCGCAATCTTCTCCTCGACGACATCCAGGCACACGACGGTGTTGCCCAGCTCTGCCAGACAGGTGCCGGTCACCAAACCAACATATCCGGTCCCAACGACGCACACTTTGCTCATCAATCTCTCCCTGGCTCCCTGGCGATGCCGTGATCCCTGCTCGGCCAGTCCCCGCCTCCGCACTTCACGATGAACAGCGTCCGAGGCACCCTGTGCGTTGCCCACCGTCCAGTGTATCAAACCCGCACCTCTGGGTCGAGGCAGACGCGCGGATTGCGTCCATCACCCTGTAGATATGCAACTTTTCACGCGAGACTCGGTAACGCGCAGTAGCCCGACTCGCGTCAACTCACAGACGAAATCCCGCTCTTCGTGCCGCGCCTCCAGTGTGTGCAACGGTGGAACTCAGTTGACCTACCCCAGACCGCGCACGAACGGGTTCTGGCGGCGCTCCTCGCCGATCGTGGTGACTGGCCCATGACCCGGCAGCACAGCAACCGCATCCGGTAGAGCATACAACCTCTCGGTGATACTGGTATAGATCGCGTCTTCGTCACCGCCCGCGAGATCGGTGCGCCCAATGCCGCGATGGAACAACGTATCGCCCGAGAGCACGAGCGTATCGCCCCAGAGCAAGCACACACTCCCTGGCGTGTGCCCCGGTGTGGAGACCACCCGCACTGTGAGTTGCCCCACCCGCAGTGTCGCGCCGTCGACCAGCTCCCAACGAGGCGTCACCGGCTCCGGCGCGACGGCGTAGCCATATGCCTGACCCGCGGCACGCGCATCGGGCGCGTAGAGATAGGCATCGGCGGGATTCGCGAGCACAGGAACAGGCCCAGGCAGACCCGCCAGCACCGCTTCCGTCGCGCTGATGTGGTCGAAGTGTCCGTGCGTGTGCAGAATGTGCACCACTCGCAGTCCGCGCTCCGCGATACGGTCGAGTATCACGCTGGGATCGGCGCCAGGATCCACCACTACCGTCTCAAGCGTCTCGGGGCACGTCACGAGATAGCAATTCGCGGCAAGCATGCCGACGGGAATCGCCTCCACCAGCGGCTGTGTCTCTGGACTGCTTTGCTCCCGCGTATCCACCCATGCCTCCTCGCCGGTGCGGTGCGCGGCCCGCGTCATGACAAACCACCGCCGGGCCGCAGTGTAACACCGCACTTCTCGACGGTTCAAGCGCCGTGGGCGTCTCGGATGGAAGCGACCGGTTCGGCAGGCCCGCATACCCCGCTGATAGGATTGACAGTCAGCGAGGGATGTCCCGATAATACTGGGCGGCAATCGGCGTGCGCGATACGACCGCATGCGATACAATCTGAGTAACACGCGCATCGAGTGACGGCTGCCGGAGGACCGCGACATGGCATCATGGCTGATTTCGGGGCTAGGACACCTGTCCTTTGCCTACTTCATTCTGAACATCGATCCGATCGCGTTCCACTTTGGCCCGATCTCTGTTCACTGGTACGGTCTGGCGTACGTCGTGGCGATCTGTGTCGGCCTCGCAGTTGTCTTCCGCTGGACTCGCGCGCGTGGCATCGGCGACGACCAGGTCTGGGGACTCTTCATCTGGACCGCGATCGCCGGACTCATTGGCGGGCGACTGTACTTCGTCGTGCAGCAGCCGGATCTGCTGAACAACTATATTCTGCATCCGATCAACATCATTTCCGTCTGGAATGGCGGCATGGCGTTCTTCGGCGCGATCTTCCTCGGGGCGGCGACGCTCTTCGTCCTCGCGCCGCGCTACGGCATCTCACCTTGGCTCGCCATCGACGGTGGCGCGCTCTTCGCCGCGGTCGGGCAGATTTTTGGACGCTTCGGCAATATCATCAATGGCGACATCACTGGGAAGGCGCTCACCAGCGGACCCATCACGGTTCCGGCAGACACCTGCCTGCACGCACCCTGCCTCGCCTACGTCGCCGATCAGCATATCCTGGCGTGGGCCATCGTATACGCCAACCCACACAGCTTCGCGATCCAGTTCGTGCCATTCCAGCCCGCGCCGGTCTATGAGATTCTCTGCAATCTGATCGCACTGGCGATTCTCTGGCCACTGCGTGAGCGGTTGCCACAGATTCGTCCGGGCTACTTCTTCACGCTCTATGCGGCCCTCTACGCCGTGACACAGTTCGTCGTCTTCTTCTTCCGTGGCTCAGAGCCGACGGTGCCGTTCCTCGGCATCGACACGCTCAAGCAAGCCCAGTGGACCGCCATCGTAGTCTTCATCCTGTGCATTCCGCTGTTCTTCCTCGTGCGGCGATACTCGCGCCCATGGCCCTACTCAGCGAAGAACCCGGCGCCAGTGCCAGTCTCTAGCAGCGGTTCTCTGCAGGCGAGCACGACGGTCGCGGCGGGCGCACCGGCCGGGGCTGCCTCAATGGCGTCTGCCGCTTCCACTGCGGTAGGTGGCACGTCGACTACCAAGGCGGATGTGGCGCCCACAGAGGAAGGCACGGCATGGGAGCCGCAGCACGCGACACATGGCCGGCTGAGAAACCTCTTCTAAAGCGGCCGTGTGGGTATGCGGCTGTGTGTGTGCGCCGCGGCAGACCGAGCTAGCGCGACATCGTGCCGGTACACGAAGGACGTCTCATGCACTTCGATGGAGTGGCCCCGTTCGCTGGCCGTTCAGAGGCGACATGCCCATTCTGCCACCCTAACTCACTCGGCATCATCCTCACCACGACGGAGAACTTCTATATTCTGGTGGACCATGCGCCGCTGATCGAGGGGCACCTGCTGATCGTCCCAAAGGTCCACTACGCATGTTATGGCGCGGTGCCCGAGACGCTGGACGGGGAGCTGCTCGCGCTCAAGTCGCGAGTCGCCGATTTCCTCACCGCCGAGTACCGTCCGCCGGTGTTCTTCGAGCACGGCGTCTACCGGCAGACGGTCTACCATGCGCACCTGCACGCCTTCCCGTTCGGGCCAGTTCACCTCGACCTCGCGGCGCTCGCTCGTCCCGAAGGCGAGCCGGTCACCTCCCAGGCCGATGTGCGCAAGTGGTACGCGGAGCGCGGGCCATACTTCTACCTGGAGGAGGCTTCCATCGGCGGCGACAATGGCGAGGCTGCCATTTTCCCGCCCGATGATACATACTACATACGCGCGCTCGGCAGCCTGCGAGCCGCGAGCCGAGCGACGGCCACCTGGCAGCCGCCCGCCCTGCGGCGTCAGTTCAGCCAAGGCAAGGTGCGCGCGGTCGCGCAGGCGTGGGAGCGCTTCGCGGGTGTCGCGCCGGTGCAGATGCGCGTCGAGTAACGCGCACTCGCCCCGGCACAGCGGCATGTCCGGTGGCACACGCGGCGACGAACGAGGGTAAGTCTCGTAGAAACGATATACACAGTGGGGGAGATCAATGGCGATCAAGAAAGTTGGCGTGATCGGCGGCGGACTCATGGGCAGCGGAATCGCCCAGGCCGCCGCGCAGTCTGGCTATGACGTACGCCTCGCGGAAGTCAATCAGGAGCTGCTCGATCGCGGCATGCAGCGCGTCCACGGCGCGTGGCAGATGCTCGAAGGCAAGGGCAAGATCACCGCGCCACAGGCCGAGGAGTACCGCGGAAACATCAGCGGCACGCTCGACCTGAGTGACTTAGCCGACCGCGATCTGGTGATCGAGGCCATCATCGAGAATCTTGACGCGAAGCAAGAACTCTTCCGCACGCTCGACGGGGTGCTGCGCCCTGAGGCGATTCTCGTGAGCAACACCTCGTCGCTGCCAATCATCGAGATGGCTGCCGTCACGAACCGGCAAGAGAAGATCGCGGGCCTCCACTTCTTCAATCCCGCGCCGGTAATGAAGCTCGTCGAGATCGTCCGCACCATCTCCACGAGTGACGAGACGGTGGCCGAGCTGCGCGGTTTCGCCGAATCGCTCGGCAAGACGCCCATCATCGCCAAGGATACCGCTGGATTCGTCGTCAACTTTTTGCTGATTCCGTACATGCTCTCGGCCATCCGTATGTACGAGAACGGCGTCGCGACGAAGGAAGACATCGACACCGGCATGCGGCTAGGCTGCGGCTACCCGATGGGACCGTTTACGCTGCTCGACTACGTCGGCCTCGACACAACGCTCTACGCCGCCGAAGCCATCTACAAGGAGTACCCGGACCCCGCCTATGCGC
>CAYRVF010000019.1:9380-48000 GCA_964427535.1 uncultured Ktedonobacterales bacterium | reverse complement strand
GAGAGCCGCCACTCGCGGTCGCGCACGTAGGCCTGCGGGAAGAACGGGCCGCCCGGCTCGCACATGGCAAGCGCGGCGAAGCGGAAGTTGTCCTCGCCGTCGCCGACGTCCGCGAGCGCACGAATGACCTCCGCGGCGGCCAGTGCGCCTGCGACCGTAGCTGGCTGGTCGCCATACGCGAGCTGCACAGTCGCGCTGAGGGATGGATTGGCGCTCAGAATGGGGCCGAGAACGGCGGTTCGGTCGAGTGCGAAGGCGGGGTCGTACGCCGGAGCGGGGCCGATCGAGCAGTAGTCGATGCCCTGGTCGGTGAGGTAGCCCTGAAGCGTTTGCGCGTACATTTCGACCTCGCGCGCGGGTGCATCCGCCATATCATCGAGCAGCGGCCGTGTCGCGATGCGGACCGTCTGCACCGCGTGCCCCGCGTCTTCTGCCCGCTCGCGTGCCTGCCGCAGCACCTCCGCCGCCTTCGCGATAGTTCTGCCGTCCAGCGGGTGGGAATCGCCGATACCAAGTGTGATGGTGCGAAGAATCGCCATGTATCCGTCTCCTCATTCGGCTGCCTGACACGCAGCAGCATACCATCCGTACGAGCTGGCGAGGGATTCCAGCAGCTCAGCAATGATTGCAAAACTGCGGAAGATTGCTATAGTGGGTGGGCAATTATCTGGTTGGATTGTGTGAGGAGAACGTCATCGTGTTGCCTGGTCCGCGACAAAAGTCCACCAATGAGCTACGGGCTCGAGGCGATCGGTTTACCAACCATGCATCAAGGCTACTCAAACATGGGGATGCGTTGTACTGGACTGTCTTCGATGATGCACTGGCAGGGATAAAGTCGTCGCTACAGAGCTACGTAATGGATCGGGCTGATCAGACTCAAGACACGCAAGAACAGGCGCGTTTGCGTACGATAGCGTCCGGCAATGACATGAATGACGTGCTGCGAGAGTGCCTGGCGTTTAAACTTGACGTTCATGAGTTGGCTGACAAGATTATCGAGTACAATCGGGCGCGCAATCGTCGAACGCATGATGACCCGTCGCGCGCGATGAACATAGAGACTGCTCGTGATGCGGTCGAACTTGCCAAGACGGTAAACAGCCGAGTTCAAGCGGCGCTCGCATCCACAACGCTGGCGTCACAGGATGTAAAGGTTGAGGCAGCCGCGCATGCCGTCGCATCTTCTGCTGCGTCCGCGGTCGCTGTGGATGCCTCGGGACACCCTGGTCAAGGGCGTAGCCACGAATCGTCTGGAACGGCGCTTCTCACGGAGCCTGTCGATGTGGGCGCTAACAGTAGACGTGGCGCCCGCTCGGTTCCCCCGCATCGCATACTGCACATTACGAAGGGCGTGGCGTATGCCGCGGCACTGGCGGTCGTGCTGGCGGCGGGCACCGTGCTCGGTATCGGCGTGCAGGCGACGGGGGCAAGCCCGTCGTGGATACAGCCGCTCACTACCCGGCTGGGAGCAGCTACTCCGGCCGCATCACGGACGGCAAGTGCGAACGCTGCAGTGCCCGCGGCTCCAGCGGTGGCGGGGTCGATAGGCGTCCTCGCGCTCGGCTGCTCATCCGGCGCCGAGAGCATTCAGCTCGAGAATGTGGGGGGAACGGCAACCGCCTGGGCCATCGCGGCTCCAGACGGCGGCTCGGTGCATTTCGCGCTCACGCCGCAAGATGCAGGAACTACCACGCTGTTCGGCGCGCTGCAACCCGAGGCGACGGTGACGGTGATCGAGCGCGGCGCTCCGGTGGGTGCGGATATCGTCGTCACGAGTGATGATGGGGCCGCGTCGTTCCGTGCTCAACACTGTTAGGCGCGATGCGTATAATACGGGATGTGGCGGTTCAGACGGCGCGCGTCCGCCGAGGTCCCTGCCAAGGGGACCCAGGCATTCGCGCGCCCGAGATGTGGTGTCAGTGAAGATGCCTCATCGCAGCGAAGAGGAGTCCGACTTGGCGGCTGACGTCGGCAGAAAGTATGTCATCATCGGGAACGGGATCGCGGGCACGACGTGCGCGCAGATGCTGCGCAAGAACGACCCCGCGTGCGATATCTGGCTGCTCACGAACGAGCCATATCCGCTCTATAATCGTGTGTCACTCCCACGCTTCTTGCAGGGACTGCTCCCCGAGCAGAAGGTGATGATCCGCGACCGTGCCTGGCACGAACAACAGCGTATCGAGCTGCTGACCGAGACCGTGGTGACGCGGGTGGATACTGCTGAGCGTGTCGTGCATCTGGATCATGGTGAGCCGCTGCGCTACGACGCGCTGCTGATCGCGACGGGCGGATGGGCGAACAAGCTGCGCGTGCCGGGCGCGGATGGCACGCGGTTCATCTACAATTTCGTAACGCTCGACGATACGAAAGACATCATCGCGCGGGCGCTCGAAAGCAAGCATGCCGTCACCACCGGGGGCAGCTTCATCGCCTATGAGATGAGCGAGGGCCTGAACGTGCGCGGGGTGCATGTCACCTGGCTGATGCGCGGACCCTACTGGCTCCGCAACATCCTCGATCCTGAGGGCGGGCGGCTGGTCGACGAGATCGCCGCGCGGCATGGCGTCGACATCGTCCACGGCGAGGAGATCGACGAGGTCATCGCGGAGTGTGGCGTGCCAAAGGGCGTCAAGACGAAGTCGGGGAAGCACTACGATGCCGAGATGCTGGGCGTTGGGCTGGGCCTGACGCTGAATCACGGCTTTCTCGCCGGCACGCCGATTGAGCGCCGCACCGGCATCGTAACCGACGAGTATCTGGCCACCAACGTGCCGGGCGTCTTCTCCGCGGGCGACGTCGCCGAGTTCTATGATTCGGCCATCGAGCGGCATAACGTCATGGGCACATGGGACAACGCGCTCGCCCACGGGCGCATCGCGGCGGTGAACATGGCTGGCGGCCACGAGCCATACCTCGACGTGCCGACGTATACCAGCCCACTGTTCGATACCAATATCGCCGTGATGGGTGTCGCGGAATCGAACAATCCTGAGCTCGACTCGGTCTCACGCTCGATGCCTGGCGACAAGGGTGGTACTGATTACCGCAAGTTTTTCCTCAAAGACGACCGCCTGGTCGGCGCGGTGTTCATCGGCAGCCCGAAAGGCCGCAAGAAGGTCGTCGAGCTGATTCGCTCGGGGCAACGCTATGCCACGCCAGCCGAGCGCGACGAGCTCTTTCTGGTGCGGTAAATCGTGGGCTCGCCGCTCTATCGCCGTACTGCTGAGCGGCGAGCTGAAACTCTGCGATGCGCTCCGACGCGTCACATGCGAGATGGGTCGTGGCGTGACTATGGATGCGCGACCCACTCGGCGACGCGCTCGACAACGCGTTCGGTCGTCTCCTGATACTGCGTGCAGCGCGGGAGCGAGCCGAGCACCGTCTGGCCGTATGAGCGCGTCTGAACCCGGCGGTCGAGTAACACGACGGCGTTGCGCTGGGTCGAGCTCCATGTCAGTCCGTTCAGCGCGCGGCGCAGTTTGAGCGACGCTTGCGGCACGACGAACTGGCTCTGCGGGTCCTGCCAGGCTCCGGCGCGGGCGGCCGTCAGCGGATCGCTCAGCGCCGGGAAGGGCAGGCGCGAGACGACGACGCATGCAGGCGGATGCTGCTCGTGCTCGTGGCCATCCCAGAACGTGCCAGCGCCGAGTAATACCACGCGCTCTTGTGAGTCGAACGTGTTCCACAACTGGCGGGCCGATCCATCAAGCCCCTGCGCGAGTACCAGGATGTCGTCGCGCTCCAGCGCTTTGCGAATGCCATATGCGCTCGCCCGGAGCGCCGCGTGTGAGGGAAAGATCGCGACGAGCCGCCCCTTCAGCGCCCGCGCCAACTCGATCATCGCGTGATCACACTGCGATTGGTACTGCGGCGTATTTGGCTCGGGAATATCTTCTGGCAGACAAAGCAGCGTCTGCTCTTCGTAGTTCGCGGCGAGCGCGAAAGTTTTCGTGTCGTCCGGCAGGCTCAGGAGGTCGCGGATGTGTTCGAAATCGCCCGCGACGGCGAGAGCGGGGCCTGTCATGATGAGCGCATGCCCTGGTTGCCACAGGGGCTCCTCGAGGGGACCCAGCCGCAGCGGCGCGGCGTGAACGACAGGACTCGGCTCTGATGCGCTCGGCCGGGCTGGTGTCGTGTCCGGAGACGCGCTGGTATCGGCTCGCGAATTGATCTCCGCACCACCGCCCGTCTCGTCCGGCTGGTCGGCTCGTCGCCGTGGTGGTTGCCCGCCTTTGCGCCGGCGATTCGCGTTTGTGTTCTGCTCGCTCGCTGGTGGGTAGGGCAGCCGCAGCCAGTGGAGCGCTTCTTCCGGCGGCGCGTCGGTGAAGAGCGCGTCCCCCCGCTGAGCGAGCGCTTGGAGCGTGCGCGCGGAAGCCAGGAGATCCGTCACGAGACCGTTGCTCGCCAACGGCGCACGTGGCGTCTCCGCCGCGCGGACGGTGTTCGCGGTCTCGTGGGCCAGTTCGGCCAGTTTGGTGAGCCGAGGACGCAGATCATGCCAGGCGCGCAGCACGTCGGCCCAGGCGGCCCGCTGTCGCAATGACGCGTCGAGCACTAGCACACGTTGCTCCTGCGCCTCGCCGCGTTGGGTATCGCGGTCTCCGTTGTTCTGCGCCTGTTGCAGCAGCGTGCGCAGGCAGGCGAAGAGCGTTCGTGTCGCGCCTCTCGTCGCCTGCACGCTGTCGAACCATGCGCGCTCATGGCTGCCGGGTACGCGCGCCGCAAGGTGGAAGAGTCCCGCCCGTACATTCTTGCCGCGTACCTCGGCGAGCGTGTCGAAGACAGCGAGGAATGTCTCCTGATCGAGTCTGCTGCCTGCCGCGTCACGCAGCCGCTCCTCCCAGAGGTGCGCGTCGAGGATGATCACCCGGGTCGCCTCGGGAAGCATCGCATCGACTCCGGCAAGCTGTTCCGCTAGAGCCGCGTGCGTGCTGACCACTATGCGTGCGGACTTGGCGGAGTCTTGCGCATTGGCGACGAAGCAGTAGCCGTTGGCGCGATACGGGCAGTTCACCTGTGAGTCGGCAAACTCAACACCCGCGCGCGTCCGCTCCCATGCGGAGAGCTCCGGTCCGGCGAGGGTGATCTCGCTCCGGTCCCCGGCCGAGGTCCCGTGCGCCCAGACGACCAGCTTGGCCAGACCGCGTGTGACGTCCCGAGACTCGTAGCTGTCGCGGGCAGCGCGTGCCAGCCCAAACCAGCGATGCAGGCAGAGATATTGCTCGTGCTCGCTAATCTCGGCCACCTCGACCGATGTCGCGCCAAGGTCCAGCGACGCCGCGAGTCGCGGTAGCACGTCGTGGGCAAGTGTCGCGGCTGCAGAGGCGTCGGCGGCGCAGATCAACACCTGGCTCTGTTCTTGGGCCGCCCATCGCAGCGCAGGCTCCAGGTAGCCATGGAGCGTGTCGTCGCCAGGCTGTGCCTCCACGAGCAGGACGCCTGAACGCTCCAGCGTCGCCGAGATCCGGTCGCCGAGCGTCTTCACGGCGTCTAGTGTGCCGTACTGAGTGATGGGGGCGACGACGGCGTCCACGCGCACTTCCGGCGCAACGTCTGGCGTCGGACGAGCGCCGCCGAGGGCGACAGCCATCGAGAGAACAGCGGGGTCCATGTTGAGCTTGTTGGAGAGCTGGGCGCCTAATGAGGTTGCGAGCGCACCGGCGAATGGGCTGTTCCCTGCGGAGCTGCCTCTGCTGGCGAGTCGCCGTCCGCCGAGAAAATACCGGGGAGTCCAGTCGGGCGGCGCGGGGAGGGCCGCGAGCATGTCGCGCACCGTTGGGCTGAGATCGTTCAGACGGGCGAGCAGCGCCAGGAAGACCGCCCGCGAGAGGTCAGCGTCGGCCAGCGCGCGATGGTGGGTCGTGCTGGGTACGCGGAGCGCGCTGCCTACCGACGCGAGCGTGTAGCTGTCGAGGCTCGGCAGCAACATCGTCGCAAGCTCGTAGGTGTCGACCAGCGGGTTGCGCTGTCCCAGGCCGATGCGCCTGAGGAAGGCGACATCAAACGGGATGTTGTGGCCGACGAGTGGCAAATCGCCGAGGAAGCCGCGCAGACGTCCGGCGACCGCGCTGACGGGTGGCGCGTTCCGCAGGTCGGCGGGCTTGATTCCGGTCAGGCGCTGGATGCGGTAGGGCAGCGTCGTGCCAGGCGCGACGAAGGTCTGGAACGTGTCGAGCACCTGCTCGCCAGAGAACTTGATCGCGCCGATCTCGATAATCGCGTCCTGCTCGGGGTTAAGTCCCGTCGTTTCGAGGTCGAGGGCGATGCGAACGGGCTGGGCGGGCACGCTGAACTCCGATCCTTCCGTGCCCGACACCAAGACGATATCGTCACGCGGAAGCGTCTGGTCGCGGATCCGATTCCGCGGGGAATACGCCACCGTGCGCCAGTGGCGGGCGTGGCTATTGCACGAGCCTCATCAGTATCTCACGTGCGCCTAGTGCCGCTCGCGCCCGGTGGCTGATGCGATGTTTCTCCGCTGCGCTCACCTCGCCGAGCGTGCGGCCGAGCTCGGGAACGTAGAAGATGGGGTCGTAGCCGAAGCCGCCGCTGCCGCGAGGCTCGCGTGCGATCGTGCCTTCGAGCGTGCCGTTAACGACGGCGACGATACCGACGGGCGCTGGCTCCGCGATGGCGAGCACGGCATGATAGCGAGCGGTGCGCTCGTCGTCGGGAACTCCGCTCAGGCGCTGCTCTAGCAACCGGAAGCGTTCGGGATAGGTGACGTCCGGCCCGGCCCAGCGGGCGGAGTAGATACCTGGCTCGCCGCCCAGCGCGTCGATCTCCAGCCCGGAGTCGTCAGCCAGCGCGAGCAGTCCGCTGGCGTTTGCGAAGGCCGCGGCTTTGAGGGAGGCGTTCTCGGCGAAGGTCGTGCCGGTTTCCTCTACGTCGAGCGCGAGACCAATCTCGGCGGGGCTGACAAGCTCAACGGGAACGCCGTCCAGAAGCGCGCGGAACTCCTCGATCTTGTGGGGGTTCGTGGTGGCAAGAAGGAGCCTACGATGGCCAGTCATCCAGAACTCGCTTTGCATGGCGGATAGCTACGTCACATAACACGTCCGCGTGCGCTCTGCCCGTGTGGGTACACCGCGGACGGCATCCAGCGTATGGTAACACGCACATGGGGTGGCGTCGACCCGTCCGCCACACCCTTCCTATAGCCGTAGGGTACAGACATGCGAGGAATATCAGGAGGACTTGCCGTGTCTGTGCTCCCTGTGTCGCCTTGAAGGTAGTACGGCTCGCGGCGTTAGAACGCCGGGAAGTAGCGCTCGATTTCCCAGGGATGGACCTGGCGCCGGTACTCGGACCACTCCTGCTGTTTCGCCTCGACAAACCAGACACCGATCTGCTGCCCGAGGGTGTCGAGCACCTCATCGTCGGCTTGCAGCGCTTCGAGCGCCTCGCCGAGTGTCGCGGGCAGCAGCTCTATGCCACGTCTCCTGCGGGCCGACTCGTCGAGGGTATACAGCCCTTCTTCGACGGGCGGCGCGAGTGGGAGCTCACGTGCGATGCCGTCCAGCCCGGCGCGCAGCATCACCGCGAGCGCGAGATACGGGTTGCAGCTCGGGTCGGGCGACCGCAGCTCCACGCGCACGTCGCTCGTCGTGCCCGCAGCCACCCGCGGCACGCGTATCAGCGCCTCACGGTTGATGCGCCCCCAGTAGATCATGACGGGCGCATCGTAGCCAGGCACCAGCCGCTTGTAGGAGTTGACAAGCGGCGCGACGACGGCGCACATGCCCTGGGCATGGGTGAGCTGGCCCGCGATGAACTGGCGGGCGAGCTGTGACAGGCCATATTGCTCGTCTGAGGGGTCGCCGAACGCATTGCTTCCATCGCTCACATGTACAAGGCGCTGGTGGATGTGCATGCCCGAGCCGTTGACGCGGTAGAAAGGTTTGGGCAGGAACGTCGCCACCAGGCCGTGCTGTTGCGCGATGGCCTTGATGGCGTCGCGCGCGGTGAAGATGGCGTCGGCCGCGCGCAGCGCGTCTGTGGGCACGAAATCGAGCTCGTGCTGCCCAGCGGCGCCCTCATGGTGACTCGACTCTATGGCGATGCCCATCCGCGTCAGCTCCGAGACGATCTCGCGTTCGAGGTCTTCGGAGGCATCCGTCGCGTGGTCGAAATACCCGCTGCGGTCGTTACCGAGTGGCTCATGATCGGTCGCGGGACTCTCGCGGAGGATGAAGAACTCCAGCTCGGGGGACACTTCATAGCGGTAGCCAAGCCTGGCCGCCTGCTCCAGCGTGGCGATCAGGACGCCGCGCGAGTCGCCTTCGAAGCGCTCGCCTGAGGGCACGAGCACATCGCAGATGATGCGCGCGAGACGGGTGTCCTGCGGGTCTTGGGAGCCGTTCACTGCGCGCCATGGCACCTCGGCGAACGTCGACAGGTCGGGGCGGAGGTACATGTCCGTCTCAGCCACGCGTGCGAAGCCTTCGATGGCCGAGCCGTCGAACCACTTGCCACGCTTGAAGACGTCTTGCAATTGTTCGGCTGGAATCGTAACCGACTTTGCCAGGCCGACGACGTCGGTAAACTCCAGGTGGAGAAAACGTATGCCGGTGGTCTCGACGTGTTCGAGCACGCGTGCTTCTTCGGCGGGACGATGTACGCCCGTCGGCGCGTACTCGCCGGTGTCCTGCTGGCTGCGCATGGGGGCGTCCTCTCTAAGTGTGCTGTCGCCGCGCTCGGCGCTTCTCCGCCGCACGCCAGCGCTGGCGCTCCTGATCGGTGTGGAGCAGCAGCGGCGGGACGGGCGCTGGTCTGCCAGCATCGTCGAGCGCGACGTAGACGAGATAGCACGTACCCGCGTGCCGAATCTCGCCGGTGAGCATGTTCTCCGCTTCGATGCGCGCTTCGACTTCCATCGACGTGCGGCCGACATACGTGAGACACGCCGTAATCGTGAGCAGATCGCCAATGTACACGGGCTGCTTGAATGTCATCGAGTCGATCGCGACGGTCACGCAGCGGCGGCGCGAGTGTCGAATCGCGACCGCTCCACCGGCTTCGTCCACCATCCGCAGAATCGCGCCACCGTGGACGTTGCCCCAGACGTTGGCATCGGGCGGTTGCATGCTGCGCGCCATGACGACCTGGGATTCGCTCACGGTGCGGCCGTCCGAGGCCCGCTCCTCCGATAGCTCTCTGCGCATGGCTACTCCGTCCGTGCCGCACGAGTGTGGCTGGGCCGCTTATCTCTGACCGTATCGCTAGTCGTGCAATGTTATACTACAAGGGCTATGACGACACCACAACAGCCGGTTTCCGGCACAACACGACGCGCATCCGCCGGCGCGAGCTCCCAGACGGGAGCGCAGCACACCGCCCGCTCTGAGCCGTCGCTCTGGGACGAGGTGGCCGCGCACGGCGAACCATTGCTGCCTGATATCCGGCCACGCTCTACCATCCGCGACAGCCTCTACGAGGTAATTCCGCTTGGCGACCTTGAGCTCGACGTGATGAGCACGCCCGAGTTCGTGCGCCTGCAGGGCATCAAGCAGCTTGGCTTCGTGTACCGTGTCTGGCCGGGGGCGACGCACACTCGCTTCGAGCACAGCCTCGGCGTCTACTGGCTGATGTTGCGCGCGCTACGAACGCTCCTGCAGGGGCCACGAGAGCGGGCGGTGCTGGCGAGTGACCCGGGTGCGCTGGTGGCGCTGCTCTCGGCGGCGCTGGTCCACGACATTGGCCACTACCCATTTTCACACGCCATCGAGGAGCTCGGCTACCCCATTCCGCCGCATGAGCGCGTCGGACGCCAGATCATCGAGGGCGGCTCTGTCGCGGATGTCCTGGAGCGGTACGGCATCTCGCCCGCGCGTGTCGCCGACCTCGTCGATCCGCCGCGCGACCGTGAGTTGCCAGCCGTCGACGCCCTCTTGCTGCGGCTTTTGAGCGGGCCGCTCGACGTGGACAAACTCGACTATCTGCCGCGCGACGCCCGTGCCTGCAATGTGCCCTATGGCGGCGTCGACGTCACACGGCTGCTTAGCTCGGTGCGCGTGCTGGATGGGCAGCAGGGCCGCAGGCTCGGCGTCAGCAGCAAGGGCATCAGCCCGTTGAACTCGCTGCTACACGCCCGACAGGAGATGTTCGACAATGTCTACTGGCACCACACGAACCGGGCGATGATGGCGATGCTGCTGCGGGCCGTGCAAGAGGCCATTATTGCCGGAACGCTCGATCCGCTCAGGCTCGCCACGTTCGACGACGCCTCGCTGCTGGCATATTTTAGCGCTGCGGAGATGCCAGAGGGGACGCGCGCGCTCGTTCAGGCGCTTACACTGCGGCGGCCCTATAAGGTGTTGCTAGAGGTCAGCGCGCGGGCGGGTAAGCTCTATAGTCAGCTCGACGCGTTGTTCTGGGATCAGTCGAAGCGCCGCCGAGTCGAGATCGCGCTTGCCGAGGCGCTGGACGCCGCCCTGCCTCTGCCGGTTGCGGCCTGGGACGTCGTCATCGACATCCCCAAGCCCGAAAAGTGGGAGATGGACCTGCCTGTCGCATTCGAGCATCCCCCGTTAGGGATGTCTCGGCTGATGACCTGGACCGAGGCCACCGGGCAGCGGCCAAGTGATCTCGGTGTCTACGAACAGCACCAGCGCCGCATCCGGCTGGTCGCGCGGTCCGAGGTGCGCGACGCCGCCGACGACGTCGCCGAGGCGCTGCTGTTGCCAGTGCTGGAGCGTGTGCCCGCGCTCTAAGGGAGTGCCGCGCCGTGTGAATGCTGGCATGGTGTGTGCCGAGCGGTCCCTCCAGGGTATCCGCGTGGCGACCTGATGTGATCGCCCGTGTTTTCCACGGAGGGAGAAACGTATGGCACAGAACGATCGAGCTGGCGAGCAGCGTGTTTCGCCGACGAGCGTACAGAAGGCGCTGAAGGGGATGCACTATCCGGCGTCGAAACAGGACCTGGTACGTCAGGCAGAGTCAAACGGGGCAAGCGGCGAGGTGCTCGACCACGTCAGGCAGCTTCCTAGCAACCAGTTTGATAGTCCTGCTGACGTGATGAAGGCTTTTGGCAAGACGGAATAAGACCGCGGCACGAGTGCTTCGCGGGTGTGGGCGCCTCGGGCACGTTGGGAGGGATGGGAAGCGTGGACGTCAGGGACGGGTATATTCGTGTCGCTCCGGAGGTGCGCGAGGCGCTGGCGACCGCGCGGCCGGTGGTGGCGCTGGAGTCGACGGTGATCGCTCATGGCCTGCCGCGTCCGACAAACGTGGAAGTGGCGCTCGAGATGGAGCGAGCGATTCGCGCGGAGGGTGGGGTCCCGGCGACCATCGCGCTGCTCGATGGCCAGATCGTGATCGGCCTGAGCAGGGCCGAAATCGAGCGCCTGGGCAGCGAGCACGGCGTACTCAAAGCGAGCCGCCGCGATCTCGCGGTCGCCCTCGCGCGCAAGGCCACGGCGGCTACCACCGTCGCCGGTACCCTTGCCTGCGCCGCGCTGGTCGACATTCGTGTCTTCGCGACAGGCGGCATCGGTGGCGTCCATCGCGGCGCCCCGATGACGTTCGACATCTCAGCCGATTTGCCTGAGCTGGCCCGCTCCGCCGTCGTCACGGTCTGCGCGGGCGCGAAGGCGATCCTCGATCTGTCCCTGACGTTGGAGTATCTAGAGACACAGGGCGTACCCGTTCTTGGGCTGGGTACAGACGATCTGCCCGCCTTCTATGCGCCGACGAGCGGGCTTCCGGTGCCGCACCGCGCCGAGAGCGCCACCGAGGTCGCGACGATCGCGCGCGCCCAATGGGAGAGCGGCATTGGCGGCGGGCTGCTCGTGACAGTGCCGCTTCCCGTCGAGCAGGCGCTCTCCGCAGAGGAAACGGAGGCCACGATTGCCTCCGCGCTCGCCGAAGCGACGGAGCGACACATCACCGGTCCTGCCTTGACGCCGTTCTTACTCGGCCGTGTGGCGGAACTGACGGGCGGCGAGAGTGTCGCCGCAAATACATCGCTGCTGCTCAACAATGCGCGCTGGGGTGCCCGAATTGCCCGCGCACTCGCAGACTACGAGTAATTGCGTAGCCAATTTGGTGCGATAGTATCCTGCTTGCTTCGTCTAGTCTAGTGACACGGTTTCGACGCTCGCAGATCATTCGCCAGTTGGGCGACATCACCATCGCGACGTGCTGAACGGCGGGCGCGGACGCGAGCGTCGAAACCTTCCTGTGCCAGGTGGGGGACATCGGCCGCTGGGAAGGGCCGTGGAGGCGAGCGTGGGCACGACGCGCCTTCACGCGGAATGACAGGGAGCGCAGAGTGGAGACGACTGGGGCGCACGGCGGGCACGAGGCGGACTGGGCAGCACGAGAGCATCCTCGACAGAGTACGACCGCTGAGACGGATGCGATTGGAGAGGCACACGCAGCAGTCACGGTTGCGGTGGCGGAGATAGAGGCGACCCCGGCGCAGCCCGCGGTGCCCGCGGACGATGTGGCGCCGGTCGTCGAACGAGCACGCTGGATTTCTTCGAGCGATCAGAGCACGCTCGCCTCAAGCTTTGCGCTGTCGGCGCGCCGCCTGGTGCCACCGCGTCGCTTCTCCGGTCTGCATCCGATCATGAGCGCGGCGCTGCTGACGGCCGTGCTGGCACTCGTTATCGCAAGCTGCGTGGGTGCCGTGCGCCTCGAGCAGATGGGCCGCAACCTGCTCTCGCAACCGGCGCCCCACGCGACAACCACCCCGCACGTGAGTCCGACGAAGACCGTCGCGCCGAAGAAGTAGGACCTACCCGCCCCGGTCACGCTGCTCCGTTGCCGAACGCGCGACATGATATACTGCGGAGCAGCAGCGACAAAGGGGGCAGGCGCATGGCAGAGCAGCGAGGCGGAGTTGCCATCGGCAAGATCGTCCGCTCGGATTCGCACGTTCGGTATACGTGCCAGATCTTCGGGCACGGCGAGGTGGCCTCGCCGCCCCTGCCAGACGACTACGCCTTCGGCAGCTTTGTGCGCATTCCCCTGCGGCAGAGTCCCGTCAGCCCGGATGTCGCGCTGCTCACACCCCTTCTACTCGATGGGCCAACAGGTGTTCCAGACGCGCTCGTTCCCGCGAAGAACGGACATGTCCCCGCCTCGGGGCCGCATGTTGTGGGGCTGGTCTACGACACGATCCTCGTCAATCCCGCGTTTGGCACACTAGGACCTCGGCTCTCCAACGACGGACAGGTCGAGCTGTTCTCGCCCGACTACCTGGCCGAGCGTGCGGTGCTCGTCTCTGTGGTGCTGCTCGGCGCACTTTCAATCGAAGCGGGCGCGACATCGCGTATCATGCATGGTGTGCCTGAGTTGGCTCCCGACCTCGGCGCGGTCGCGGTCTCGCTCTCAGACGCGGAGGTGCGCGCTTTCCACCGCTTCGCGGACGACGAAGCCCCCGGCGGCGCCAGACCCTACCTGCATATGGGCTACCTGCCGCACGTCGTCGCCCAGGATCATGTGCTCATGCCGCAGGCGATCCTCCGCACGGTGGAGCGACTGGAGCGGCTGTTTCCTGAGAATGCGGCGCTGCTTTCGATCGTCAAGCGGAACTTCGCGTGGCGGCTGAAGGTTGAAGCGGCGGGGTAGCGGCGAGAGGATCTCTCATGCAGACGCAGACGAACGCGCCGGTGGGCATCACCAAAGGACCCGGCCAGACTATCCACGAATACACCTTCATCTCGCGCGACGAACAGCGCCTGCTCAAGAACGGCGAGTACGTCTACTACGAGTTGGATGAAGCCGGCGAGAGCGCGCCAGGTGGCAATGGTGTACGTGCCGCGAAGCCACGGCGTGTGCTAGGGCGCATCTTGCGCCGTGTGCCGGTGCAGCTCTATCCCGACACGTTCCTCTCCGAGCCGGGCGTCGCGCCGGCCGAGGTCGCCGCGCTTGTTGGCTACGACCAGCGCGCCAGTGATCTCTTCGAGCTGCACGTCGCGATTATGGGCTATTACGACGCGGATTTCGCCACTTTCGTCAATCCCTGGATTCCTCCGAGCAGCGGCACGCCGATCTATCTCGCCGATGATGCGCTGCTCTCCACCGTGCTCTCGCGCAAGCGTCCTGGGGACATCGGCAGCGCGGCTATCGGCTCGCTGCTGACGCGCCCACAGCATGCTGTGCCGGTGGTGCTGGACGTGAAGGATCTGGTGAGCACCCATCTAGCCATCATCGCGAGCACGGGGTCGGGCAAGAGCTACCTCGCCAGCGTGCTCATCGAGGAGTTGATGCGGCCGTATAATCGCGCCTGCGTGTTGATTATCGATCCCCACGGCGAGTACGGCACGCTGCAAGAGCTTGCCAACCACGACGAGTTTCGTATGTCGGGCGAGCACGCCGATGGGGCGCGTCTTGCGTCGCGGACACCGCGCGCGAACGGCTATGAGGCGACGACCAAGGTCTTTTTGCACGACTCGGTGAAGGTGCGGCTGAATACGCTCTCGATCGGCGACCTGCGCTATCTGCTGCCGAACATGACTGACAAGCAGCATCACTTCCTCAGCCGGGGGTACGACAATCTGCGCCGCGCGAAAAAAGGCCAGCCGTGGACCGCCGAGGAGCTCAAGCGCGCGGTGAGTGACGTCGCCCGCGACCGCAACGAGGAAAGCGGCGACGACAGCGGCAACAGCACTGTCGCCGCGCTGGCCTGGAAGATCGACGAACGGCTCGGCGACAACAGCGTCGTCTTCGATCCGCAGCATCATCTCGACCTCAAGGAGATCTTGCAGCCCGGTCAATGTACTGTGCTGCAGCTCAATGAGATCGACGAGCGAGACCAGCAGGTGATTGTGGCGACGCTGTTGCGCCGCATCTACAACGCCCGCATGAACACCGAGCGCGGCAAGGTGCAAGACTCGCATGAGAGTTATCTGCCCTATCCGGTCTTCGTTCTCATCGAGGAGGCGCACCACTTTGCTCCGCACGGTGGCGAGGCGATCACGACGAACATCCTCAAGCAGGTGCTGGCGGAGGGGCGCAAGTTTGGCATCGGTGTGGGGCTCATCAGCCAGCGGCCGGGCAAGCTCGACGCCGACGTGCTCAGCCAGTGTCTGACGCAGTGCATCATGCGCATCGTCAACGAGGTCGACCAGAACAGTGTCGCGGCGGCGGTAGAGGGCATCGGCCACGATCTGCTGCAGAACCTGCCTGCGCTCTCCAAGGGGCAGGCGATCGTCGCGGGGGCGGGGGTCAATACGCCGGTAATTTGCCGTGTGCGCGCACGCATTACGCCGCACGGTGGCGAGAGCAAAGACGCGCCCGCCGAGTGGCAGCGGCAATTCACCGACGAAATGGCGGAGGCCCGGCAGCGCGAGTCGGCTCCGCTCCGTCGAGACAATAAGCCGATCAGCATCTTCAAGTGACGCCGATATTGCTCGGCGGCGCCCGGCATCGCACGATGCGGGAGGGCATCTATGACCAGCGAGGAGACGCGCAGAGCGCCAGCCGTAGGCGACCTGTCGCAGCAGCGCACCGAGCGCATGCCGAAGGGCTGGACGCCGCAGCCGGTCGACGCTTTCCTCTCGCGACTGAGCGCGCAACTGGGTGTCGAGGCTCCCGACGTGGGTCCGTTGCCCGCCGAGGCTGGTACTACGCAGCTGGGGACAGACGGCGCGCTGCCGACCCAACTGCTACGCTCTCGCAGGCCGTCAAACCCGTCGCGGCCTCGGGATGCGAGTGGTGCCGTCGACTCTATCGAAATGCTCCAGGCCGGACTCGGCGACCTGGCCGCGACGCTGCACCGTCTTGCCCGCTCGCTGGAGCCTGCGGTAGAGGGTGCCTACTCGACTGACCTCGGCGATCCGCGCACGAGGCTGCTCGCGGACACGCTGGCAGTGGTTCAGGATGCCGACCTGCGACTCGCCAGAATGGAAGGGGCGCTCGCGCGGCTCACCGGCGATGTGGAGCACGCGCGGGACCGGCGCCGGTCGCTTGAGCAAGAACGGGCATGCCTGGCGCTACTCTGCTCCACCGCGCATGAGTTAAACAGCTCGCTCAATCTGGAGCACGTGCTTGATTCGGCGATGCGCAGCGTGATCGACGTCGTACGGGCAGAGCGCGGCTTTCTGCTGCTCTGGGACGAGGCAGCACAGACACTCCGCTTCGCCGCCGCCCGGCGCGCCGATGGCGAGGCGCTGCACCGGGCGGACTTCGCGATCAGCCGTCGCATTTTGGCGTCGGTCTGGGAGGCGCGAGCGCCCCTACTCACCACCGACGCGGCGGGCGACGAACAGCTCCAGCGGTTCGAAAGTGTGGTGGCCTATACGCTGCGTTCGGTGATGTGTGTGCCGTTGATGACACACGGGCAGAGCATCGGCGTGGTGTATGTCGATAGCCGCACCGAGTCTGGTCTCTTCGACGAGACACAGCTCGACGTGCTGAGCGCCTTCTGCAACCAGGCGGCAGTCGCTATCGAAAACGCCCGTCTCGTCTCGGATCTGCGGCAGCGCATGGACGAGCTCGCGGCGATGAAGGCGTACCAGGATGCCGTACTCGGCTCCATCCCGAGCGGCGTGCTAAGCGTAGACACACATGGCATCGTCACGACATTCAACCGCGCCGCCGAGGCGATATTGGGCATGGCGACCGATGCCGTTCTGGGTGAGCCATATCAGCGAATGACCGGCAGTATAGCCAGCGGTGAGGTCGCGGCGGCGCTCTCGGAAGCGATGACGGGCCGCGCGCCGTCTGCAGGTCGCGAGATTGCCTCCACACTGCCTGTGCGGGGACCGGTCACGCTACATGTGCGCACTGCACCGTTACGCGAGAGCCAGGGCGCGGGCCACCGGATCGGCACCGCGATCGTGCTCGACGATCTAACGGAGCTGCGGCAGGCCCAGCAGAAGAGCGCGGAGATTCAGCGGCTGTTCGGTCAATATGTGCATCCGGCTGTCGTCGCACAGTTGCTGGCGAATCCAGACGCCGTGCATCTGGGCGGTGAGACGCGCGAGGTCAGCGTGCTTTTCGCGGACATCCGTGGATATACCGCGCTTGCCGAGCGGATGGAGTCGGCCGCGCTCATCAGCCTACTGAACGAGTATCTCGACATCGTGACCGAGGCGATCTGGCGCGAGGAAGGCACGCTGACGGCCTACATTGGCGACGCCGTGATGGCGATCTTCAACGCGCCGCTGCCGCAGCCAGACCACGCTCGTCGCGCCGTCCGGGCGGCATGGGCACTCCAGCGTGGGCTAGAGCGGTACCGCGTAGGGCAGCCAGGCGGGCACGCTGGCGCGCGCTACGGCATTGGCGTGCATACCGGCCTCGCCGTCGTCGGCAACATCGGCGCACACGGTCGGATGCAGAACTATACCGCGATCGGCGATGCGGTCAACGTGGCCCAGCGTCTCCAGGCGCACGCTACGGACGATGCGGTGCTGCTGAGCGAGGCGACGATTGCCGCGGCGGGACGCGACGCCCGCGTGCGCCCGTTGGGAGACGTGGCCGTCAAGGGCAAGCAAACTCCGATCTCGGCGTTCGAGTTGATTGGCATTGACCCCGGCGCGTAATACCATCCCGCGTCATGTGACCCGGGATGGACACGTCTGTTGCGTCCCTATGAGGCCGAGATCGCGGCGGTTCCTTCGGGGAGTCCGTCGACCTCGATTTCGAGCGGGCTGGCATCAGTATGCTGCCTGCGTGCCAGAAAGCTCAAGCCGATCGCCGAGAAGATGCCGACGATCGCAAAGACCGTCCAGGGCAGCGCCGTCGCATGCGTATGCCTGCCGACGTCGTAGAGCAACCCTCCGAAGAGGTTGCCAGCTCCGCCGCCGAACGCGATGGCGAGCGAGCCCACGCCGAAGTAGGAGCCAAGCGCCTCGGGACTCGCCAGCCCCGCCATGACAGTTTGCTGGCTCGGATTCGCGAGCAGCATGCCGGCCGAGATGACCGCCACGCACAGCAGCAACACCGGCAGCGTGTGCGCGAATCCGATGCTGCCGAAGCCGACCGCCATCACGGTGGTGCCCAGAATAAGTACGATCAAGGGCCGCATCCAGCGATCCGCGAGGCGAATGAGAGGGTAGCTCAGCAGGATGCTCATGATCGAGTTGATGCCGTAGACCCAGGCGACGGAGCTCGTGGTCCCACTAACGTCTTTCGCGATCAGCGGCAGCGAGATGGTGAGCTGCACCCAGAGGAACCAGAATCCCGTTAGCAGCGCGGTGAAGATCATGAACTGACGGTCGTGTATCACCCGGAAGAAGCCGCTGGTGACACGCGCGCCCGTGCTGGCGACACGCACCGACGGCAGGAAGATCAGCGTGACGAGAAAGTCGGCGGCGAAGAACGCGGCGGCGAGGAGCGCGACGAGACCAAAGTCGACGCCGAGGAGAAACGCACCGAGCTGCGAGCCAAGCGTGACACCCAGCCCGCTCACGACGCCGAGGATGGAGTAATACTTGTTGCGGTCAGGGCCATCGGTGAGCGCCGCGATGGAGGCCGACTTGGGCGAATCGAAGAGGCTGCCCCCCAACCCGGCCAGGATGCACGAGATCAACAGCAGCGGGAAGGTGGTGGAGAACGCCAGCAGCACGAAACCGACGGCACGGATCAGCAGTCCCGTGCAGATGAGGCCCTTCACCCCCAGCCGGTCAGACATCATGCCGCTGATCGGCGTTAGCCCCTGCTGCATGAGCTGTCGCACGGCGAGCACGATCCCCACGAGCACGGCGGCCCACCCGAGTTTATCGACGTAGTGAACCGAGATGAGCGGAATGACCAGGTTAAATCCGCACCATACCAGAAAGGTATCGACGAGGATGGTGATCAAACCGCGCTTGCGAGCCGCCGGGGAAAGACCGTGCGAGGATGCCATGACGCCGCCTGCCCCTTTTCATGTGGAGTATGATGATTATCTTCCGAGGATGATTTAGACTATACACTAGTCGGCCAAAGGGGGCAACCGATGGCAGCATTTGGGCCATGTGCCGCTCGAAACGTAGGGAAAACCAGGCGCCGCGGCGGATGCCGAGCTGCTGCGTCTGGACGGCAGACAGCCCGGGCAAAGGCGACGAGGAGGGGAGGCAGCGGAGGGTGGTGTAGGCGCTACCCTTGCGCGGACACAGGCGCAATCGCGTGCCCGAGCACGAATCCCTGGGGGACGACGCGCTCAAACCCGAACCACTCATATAACGCATGAGCGCGGGTATTCGTCTCTTCAGTATTCAGCAGGATCTTCCAGACGTGCTGGCGCGCGAAGTAGCGTATAGCCTCGGCCATCAGGCGCGTGCCAATGCCGGTTCCTTCGGCGCGAGGATGCACGGCGATGCGCACGAGATAGCCCGTCGTCGTGTCGACGGCGTTGAACTGGTAACCGCAAATGCCGTGTGCATCCTCCGCGACGACGAAGTACGGGTACGTTCGGGCGACCTCCAGAAAACCGGCCGCATCGTAACGCCAGAGTTGCTCGAAACTGGCGCGCTCAACTTCCAGCACCTGAGCGACATCCTCTGAACGGAAGGGCCGCACCGTGACGCCCTGGTTGCCAAGGGAGGGAATCTCGTAGTCCGCTTTGTCGTACGAGCGCAATAGACGCAAGAGCGCATAGTCGTGGGCCGTGAACGCGCTGTGCAGCCAGTCTGAGTCGAGGTCACTGCCTGAATAATAGACCGTGTTGGCCCCGCGCGCCCGCGCCTCGGCCTCAACCTGCGGAAGCAGCCGGTCGAGGTACTCGCCGAAGCGTTGCCCCTGGCTCCAGGTGACGCCGAAGCCGCCGATCCATGCGCTTGGCGGGACGAGCGAGTTGACCAGCAGAAACGCCTGGAGCGTGCCGCCGGTGGCCTTGCCGAGCCTGCCAGCCGGGACACTCATGACGCCGAATGCGGGGAATCGCTCCAGCAGCTTGTTCAGCTCGGCGGGCTCGAAGCGATAGTGGATGTATTCTGATGTGTCGAGGATGCGGTTGATCGCCGCCGCATCCGCGGGTCCCAGAGGACGCGTGACGAGCGTTTCAGTATCGCTCATCGCGAGGCCTCCTCTCGATTTCGGTTGCGCTCGGTGGCCAGTAGCCAGGTTGTCGAGGATGTTGTGTCGCCGACGTGCGCGCATGGTACCGCGGCGTCTCCCCGTTTCGCGCCCGGGCCCGATGATGCACAGCCGAAATTGTAGCACGGGCGGTCAGGGGTGCGGACGGGTCAGCGGTCCGGCGGCTCGCCGAGTGAGTGATGAAATGTCCGTAGGGCGTCCATTGCCTCGCCCACTGTCGCAAAGGTGCGGAGAGCGAGTGTTCTGTTCGCGAGAAAGAGGGAGAGAAAATACTTTGCCTTAGCTAGACCAGCGACGTTCCAGCGCACGGGGTCGTAGTGCTGCACTCCGAGGTACGCCTTGAACGCGCGCTGCGGGTCATCGAATCGCGCCAGGCGCCTGCTGCGCCCCCATGCGACGAGACCATCCGTGATGTACCGGCCCGGATCGTCGTCCCACTCGGGACGGTAGACGGGCGACCAGCGAGCGGACAGACCGTTATCTGGATGGCTCTCGTCGGCAGACTCCCGCGAACGCACGCTTAGCCGCCAGCACGCTTGACAGTATAGCCGAGCGACCGGAGTTTCGGCTCCAGCTTGTCGCGGTGCTCGCCCTGCAGCTCGATCACGCCGTCTCGGACCGTGCCGCCGGAGCCGCAGAATCGCTTGAGGTCCTGCGCGAGCTTGGCGAGTTCTGCCTCGCTGCCCGGCACGCCCACCACGAGCGTGACCACTTTGCCGCCGCGACCTTTCTTGTCGCGCGCGAGGCGGACGACGCCGTCCTGCGGATAACGGCTCTGGGCCGCCGACAGCCGATCGGCGTGGCAGCGGCACGACGCCTTGGGCTGTCCGCAGGTGTCGCAATAGTCAATGCGGCCCGACTCCGATGAATACACTACACGGCGCGTATCTGATGCGCCCACACGCTGGTCCTTTCCGGCGGCTCCGACCGGTGTGCAGCCGCTCAGCACGCAGTGTAGCACACGTGACGGCGCGCATCGCCCGGACTTTGGCGCCCGCATTTCTTGCCAAGAAGTGAGGGGCAGCCGCTCAATGTCCTTATCGAGCTGCTGTCCCCCACTAAGACATACAGCGTGAGATTACACTGCGGATGTTGCGCGCGGTGGGGCAGCCCATGCGCGGAGGCGCACGGTCGCGCTTGGACGAGGGAAAACCGCGGTGAAATAACGTGCTCTGCACGTACGTTGCACACTTGCATGCTCGTGCCGTACAATGCCCTCCGGTAGTCGTCTCGTATCGCGAGGGGAGCTCGGGGCAGCCGGGCTGAGATCGCCACCGTTGTGTGTGGCGGACCCTGGAACCTGATCTGGGTAATGCCAGCGAAGGGAACGCGTCAGTCTGATGCGCGACATCATCCTCTCGTCGTGATGTCGCGGCGGCCGAGCATCCTCTTTTCTGCCACCCGCTCCGGGCCCTCCTCGCTCTCGCGCCGTGTGTTATGCACACGCGCAGGAGCTAATGTCATGGCAACAGACGAACATACAGTCCCAGCGCGAGCGCGAACCCCGCGTGCGCTCACCATCGCCGGATCGGATTCTGGCGCGGGCGCGGGCATACAGGCCGACCTGAAGACCTTCGCCGCGCTCGGCGTCTATGGCTGTTCCGCGATCACCGCGATCACCGCTCAGAACACACTCGGCGTCCAGGCGTACGAGGAGGTCTCGATTCCGCTGATCGAGGCACAGATCGACGCCGTAATGGAGGATATTGGCGCCGACGCGGCCAAAACCGGCATGCTGTCGAGCGCACCAATCATCGCCGCTGTGGCCGAGCGCGCGCGGAAGTGGAATCTGCGGCTAGTGGTTGACCCCGTGATGGTGGCCAAAGGCGGCGACTCGCTGCTGCAACCCGAGGCGGTCCAGTCACTCAAGACGCTGCTGCTGCCGCTGGCGGAGGTCGTCACGCCGAATCTCCCTGAGGCGGAGGTGTTGCTCGGCCGCCGCATCGAGACGCTCGATGCGATGCGCGACGCGGCACGGGCCGTGCGCGATCTGGGGCCCCGCCACGTCGTCATTAAGGGCGGTCACCGCGAGGAACAGCCCGTCGATGTGTACTTCGACGGCGAGAGCTTCGTCGAATTGTGGGCAGAGCGGATACAAACACCCCACACGCACGGCACCGGCTGCACGTTCTCCTCAGCCATTGCCGCGTATCTCGCCAGGGGCGCCTCGGTCGCGGACGCGGTGACGGGCGCGAAGGTCTACATCACGCAGGCGATTCGGTTCGCGCCAGGCATCGGACATGGACACGGCCCGGTCGCGCACTTCTGGCAATGGGAACACCACGAGAGCACTGAGTCCGCCCCAGCGGGCGAACCCGGACTGACCAACAGAAGGGAAAAAATCATGGCTAACTCGGGACAGACACTTGATCTTGCGCCGCTGCTCACGCGCATCCGTGAGAACAAGCCGCTGGTCCATCACATCACGAATATGGTGGTGATGAACGATACGGCGAACATCACCCTGGGTATCGGCGCGCTGCCAGTAATGGCACACGCCCGCGAGGAAGTGGCCGAGATGGTCAGGCTCGCTGGCGCGCTCGTGCTGAACATCGGCACGCTCACGCCGGAGCAGATCGAGGCGATGCTCATCGCGGGACGCGCGGCGAACGAGCGCGGTGTGCCGATTGTGCTCGATCCGGTTGGTGCGGGCGCGACGCGTCTGCGGACGGAGAGTGCACTGCGGCTGCTGCGCGAGCTGCGGGTGACGGTGCTGCGGGGCAACGCCTCTGAGGTGGGCGCGCTTGTCGGCGTGGCGGGCGAGACGCGCGGTGTGGAGTCGATCTCGCTGGCGGGCAGGCGCGAGGATGTCGCGGCGGCGGCGGCGAAGGCATTTGGCTGCGTCACGGCGATCACCGGCGCGCGGGATGTCATCTCCGATGGCGAGCGGCTGGCATACGTCGACAATGGGCATCCACTGCTCGCGACCATCACAGGCAGCGGCTGCATGTCGACCAGCCTGGTCGGCGCGTTCCTGGCAGTCGAGCGCGATGGCTGGTTGGCGGCGACGGCGGCGCTCGTCGCCATGGGGGTGGCGGGCGAGATCGCGGCGCCGCGCTCGGGAGGTCCCGGCACGTTCCGCTCGCACCTGCTCGACGCCGTCGCCGGGCTTGACGCGGTGACACTGGGGGAGATGCAGAGAGCGAGCGTCGCGTGATGTCGCCAGTGCGGAGTGATCTTGCGTCGCGTCTCGCGCTGCACGTGCTCACTGACAGGGAGTGGTCGCGCGGGCGCGACACGCTGACGGTCGCGGCAGCCGCGATCGCTGGCGGCGCGACGGTGATCCAATTGCGCGACAAGTACGCCACGACACGCACGCTGGTGGAGGAGGGTCGTGCGCTGCGTGTGCTCACCCGCGAGCATGGTGTGCTGCTCATCGTCAACGATCGAATAGATGTCGCCCTCGCCGTGGACGCCGACGGCGCGCATGTCGGCCAGGACGATATGCCAGCTGATGTCGCCCGCCAGCTGCTGGGACCCGACCGCATTCTGGGTGTCTCGGCAGGCACGCTGGCGGAGGCCGAGCGAGCCATCGCGGATGGGGCCGATTATCTCGGCGTCGGCCCGATTTATCCCACCCGAGGGAAGTCTGACGCTGGCGCGCCCACCGGCGAGGGGTTGTTGAGTGAGATCACGCAACGCTCCTCAGTGCCGCAGGTCGCCATCGGCGGCATCACCGCCGAGAACGCGCCCGCCATCATCGCGGCAGGTGCGGCGGGCGTCGCGGTGATCACCGCCGTCGTCAATGCGGAGGACGTGACAGCGGCAGCGCGACGGCTAGCTCTGGCTGTTCGGGGTGGGAGGACCTAACCCCCTGCCCCCTTCCCTCAAGGAAGGGGTCGTGAGACGGGCATTCAGGCCTACGGTCAAACGCGGAATAGCGCGCTGTCCGTCTGCAAGGGCGAGGCATTCCTCGCCCGCCCCGTTCGGCTACGATACCGGACGAAGATGGCCTCACCCCCAGCCCCTCTCCCCGCGGGGAGAGGGGCATTGCGCGCGCCTATGCGAGCGGATTGCCCGAAGGCCATCGACCCACCTCCGCCTTCCCCTCGCAGGGGAAGAGAGCCGAGGAGATGTGGCCCTGTGTTTACACGCCCGCCTGTGGGTCTTGCATGTTCTCGGTGATGAAAGCGTACGCCATCGTTTGGGTGTTGCGCGCGTAGCCTACGTTGCCGTGCTGGTCCAGAAGAATCAGGCCCCCTGACCCATGCATCCGCTCGTCGAGCAGACGAATGGCGGCGGAGGCGGCGGATTGCGCGGACTGCCCGGCGGCGAGGTAGTCTGCCGCACGCTTGGCGAGCAACAGGCGGATGAAGTCTTCTCCGTGGCCCGTGCTTGAGACACCGCCAATGCCGTTCTCAGCATAGAAGCCCGCGCCCACGATCGGCGTGTCGCCGACACGGCCCGGATGCTTCGCGCCGATGCCGCCCGTAGAGGCTCCCGCCGCGAGATTCCCCGACGCGTCGACTGCCACAGCTCCCACCGTGCCGTGCTTGGTGTCGTCCGCATGGATCGCCTGCTCGCCGGGAACGTCAAGGTCAGGGGTCACGCTAGGGCTGGCGAGGGCGCCGACATCCACTCCGTCAGGGCCGACATTGACGTCGTCGCCGTCTTTGTAGCCCCGTTTCCAGCGCTCGTACTGCGCGCGTGTGACCAGCTCGGATGGGTCGCAAAGCTCAATGCCCGCGCCGGTGGCGAACTGTTCGGCGCCCGTGCCGACGAGCAGCACATGCGGACTCTGGAGTACCGCGCGCGCGAGCACGATGGGGTTCTTGATCCGCTCGACGCCCGCGATGGCACCCGCGTTACATGTCTCGCCGTCCATGATGCCCGCGTCGAGCTGTGCACGACCGTCGGCTGTGAGCACCGCGCCAGTGCCGGCGTTGAAGCCCGGATTGTCTTCGAGCGTCCGGATGGCGGCCTCAACCGCATCCAGCGCAGAACCGCCCCGGCGGAGCACTCGCCACCCTGCGAGTGCAGCGGCATTGCACCCATCACGCGCGGCATCGTAGCGTTCTGGCGGAATCAGACCAGCACCACCGTGGACGATAATCGCGAGACCCATGCGCAGGTAGTTCCTCTCTAATGCGACAGTGCGTATTGGCGCGGACAACGCTGCCCGCGCCTTACGGAAGACGGCTCGTCAGCCGTGTGGTCGATGGCGCTGCTACGCCTCCATGGGAGCGGTCTCCGTCTTACTCGCTGGAGCGCCAGGAACGTTCACCGGCTGCTCGGTCTGGTGCGCCTCCAGCGGATTGAACTGTGGCAGGCGCATCTCGGCTCGGATGCGGCGGATTCCCTGGTAGACCTGAATCGGCTCCAGACCGAGCTCGGTGGCGATCTGGCGGTGGACGCCGATAGGCGGGACCGGCAGCAGCGGCACGTAGGCCACACGGATGCGATCGAGGTCCTCTGGCGAGCCCGAATATGCCTGAAGCTCCCACCAACTCGGAAGCTGCATACGCTTCCGCAGCTCCGAAACGGCGCGCTTGACGGCAGTCTTGGGAACGCCAAGCTCGCCCGCGATCTGTGTTCTGATACCATCGAACTCGACAGGGGATGCGAGCTCGAGATAGCGCGATTCGACGCGGGCGCGCATCTCATCGCTGAGCTCGAACGGGGGCTGAGGCGGTCGAGGAGTCTTCGGGGTCTTTGGGGGACGTGGCGCTTTGGGTTCTTTGGGCTGCCGCTTGGCAGGAACAGTCTGAGAGCCGCCGCGTGGGTGTGGCGCGGCGACCGGGCGTTGCGAACCGGGTGAGCCTGGCCGCTGCTGATCTCTGCCGGCTTCGCTCTGATGTGGCCGCTGGGCCTCGCGGGCCGCGACCCCAAAGGCGCCAACATCTGGAGGCACACTGCCCGCTTGGACGACCGGCACGGAGCCGGGAACGAGGATGTTCGCGCCGGGTCCGCTGACTCGTGGCTTCTGTGGGACGGCGGGCGTACTCGTAGCCTGTGGAACAGGTGACGTCCTCGCGGCGGATTTCTGTTGACGCTCCTTCGCCGCGCAGTCTGGGCAGAGCACCTGTTTCGAGCCAGACGCCTTGAAGCTTTTGCCGCATCGGGCGCATCGCATCTTCACTTTGCCGCTCATGTCGCGCCGCTCCTTCACTACGCAATGCCCTCTTCCGGCCGGCCGGAAGCCGCACGTTCTGAAGTATAGGCATGGCTCAACCGAACGTCAATCTGAGCCAGGTACCCGCAGTACATTGCTCTGGCGCGCACGATGCTGCTAGGGTTGTGGGTACACGAGGAACCGGCGAGGCGTCTGCGGATGGAGCGGATGGAGATGCGTGCCGCGATTGGTTGGGTGAAACATGGCGCGCGACGACAAACTTCATGACCCCGGCCCGGGGGGAGACACAATACCTCCCTGGGCGTGTCCCAGGCCGCTCAGTGATGAGACGGACGGCGAGATCGTGTTCGTCGATCTGACGAGCGTGAATGCGCTCTCACGTCGCCAGAAGATTCGCCGTGGTCTCGTGACGCTTCTTGTAGTGGCGCTCGCGCTGTTTTTCGTGGCGGGTGGTCCGTCTGCCGTCGCCGCGACGCTCGCGCAACGGGGTCAAGTGGCTCACGCGATTCCGAAGGTGCCCACATTCCCGATGTATTCAGAAGAGCCAGCGCAGCGGCTGCGGCTGCCGCAGGGCGCCGTCAACACTGTGACGACGCGTATCGAGCCGGTCAACGGGAACTCCGGCGAGGCATTCGCGTGCTGGGCAAGCGCGGCGCCTGACAGCCAGCCGGCGGGTGTCTCGCTGATCCATCTCGCGCTCACGCGGGACGGCGGCCACGAGTGGACTGATGTTCCCTCACCACTGGCATCAGGCTTCTACTGCGATCTTACCGCCGACTCCGGGCCAACGGACGGCATTGTTGCCGAGATCTATGCACACCCCTCGCAACCGCCGCAGCGGGCGGCGTGTACCTTGCCCTCGCTCTTTTATCGCGGGGGGGCCGCTAGCGGTAGTATGGCCTGGCAGCCGGTCGCCTGGCCCGCGAACATCCAGCCGGCGTGTGGCGTCCGACTTGCGCTGATCGGCACTCGTCTGTATGCCTGGGCGTCTCAGCCGCTCGTGCCGCCGATGGTGGATGCCCGCGCTCTGCTCATCACCACCGCGGACCTGGGCCGCACATGGCAGGCGGGCGACAGTGGCCTACGCGAGCAGTCCTCGCTCACTGTGCTCGGAGTTCGGCCCGGAGGCGCGGTACTGGCCCAAACCGACGTCGCCGCTCCGACTGGCTCGTTCGAGCTCTGGCAGAGCGCTGACGCTGGTGCACACTGGCGGAATCGCGGACCAGTCCCAGGCACCGATCCGCAGGTGTTCGTGTCGAGCGAGACACCCAGCCCATTCGCCGATGGGTGGGGGCCACTGTACGAGATCGCGCAATCGGTGTCGAACGGAGCGGCACAAGGAGAGCACCGACAATACATCGCCGTCTCCACCCTCGGCGCCGGCTGGACGCCTCTCCCTGACCCACCCCTGCCGCAGACCTGGAGCCAGGACCCGCTGAGCGGGCTGTTCGAGGGCATCGCCGTCGGGCCGGGTGGGTCGCTCCTCATCGACCGTGGTGTGCCGGGCAGCGGGCGGATTGGCCTCAACCCGGCGCGCTACCTCTGGCTATGGGACCCGCGGCACCGTGCTTGGCTGCAGAGTCCGAATATCCAGCAGGCGAACAGCTTCGAGGCGGGCATCGCCTGGGATCGTGACAGCATAGCCATCTGGAGCACGGTGGTGGAGTTACATGTCGTGGAACCGGTGCTCCAATTACATGTGCGGGCGATTCCCGCGCGGTATTTCGTGTCGGGGCAGTCCAGGCGCGTGCCTTAAAGCGGTGAGAGTGTTCCGGGGGAGCGGTACCGCGCGGGGATTCCACGTGACATATGGTATAGTGCCCGGGAGTACGAACGGTTGCTGGCAGCCTGCTAGCGCGCCGTTCTGTTTTCAGCGAGCGAGGCAAAAGTCATGACGGCTGCAGGGTGGACACGGGACACTGAGGCGGAAAGTTCGCGGATGATAGATGTGCTCGTCGTCGGCGGCGGGCCCGCCGGGCTGAGCGCCGCCGGCGCGGCGGCGCGCGGCGGGGCGAGCGTGGCGGTGCTGGAACGCCAGAAGGAGATCGGCTATCCGGTCCACACGAGTGGTGGGAGCTGGATAGGCGACATGAAGGCGCTTGGCATTCCCTCCGAGCTGTATCATCCGATTCGGCGCGTCACGTTCCTCTCGCCACACCGTGAGGTCGTGTTCGACTATGCCGAGCCGGTCTGTTGTGTGCTCGACGTGCGCGGTGTCTACCAGCATCTCGCTAGCCGCGCCGTCGAGGCCGGTGCGCGTCTGTACCCGCATTCGCCGGTTGAGACGCCGCTGCTCGACGGCGGGCGCGTCGTCGGCGTCGTGGCGAAGGATCACCGCAACCGTCCCGTAGAGTGGCGCGCGAAAGTCGTGATCGATGCGAGCGGATTTTCGAGCACGCTGGTCACGCGGCTGGGCATGCGCCAGGGGTTCAAGCGCTACGGCTACGGCGCCGAGTACGACCTCTCCGCGCCCAACTATGACCAGGACTCGCTCTACCTCATCATGGGCAGCCAGGTCGCGCCGTCTGGCTACGCCTGGGCGTTTCCGCGCGGCAAGGGGCGCGTGCGCCTCGGCGTTGGCGTGATCCGTCCCGATGTGGACGCCGACGCGCGCGAATATCTCGACACGTTCCCTGACCGCTTGCCGTCGCTGGCTCCCGCGTTCGCCGGTGCGAGCCCTTTGGAATACCACACCGGACTGTTCCCGTCAGAGGGTGTGGTCGAGCGATTCGTCGGCGACGGCATTCTGGCGACGGGTGACTCGGCCGGCCAGGGGTCGACGCTGGTGGGCGAGGGCATCCGATTCGCGGTGTATAGCGGCGAGATGGCGGGTGCTGTCGCGGGCGAGGCGGTGCGGGCGGGCGACATGTCGGCGCAATACCTGCAGCGGTATGAGCGGCAATGGCGCGCCCGGTTCGACCGCGAGATGGATATCTCGTACATGGTGAACCAGCGCATTGCTGCCTGGAACGATGATCAGTGGGATTTCGGGCTGGACCTGCTCAAGCGTCTCACGCCACAACAGGGGGCAGAACTGCTGCGCGGCGACTACAGCGTCGGCCTGTTCCTCGGCGTGTTGCGGCGGAACCCTGGATTGCTGCGCACGGGCAGTCGTAAGTTTTTCGACGTGGCCCTCGAACGGCTGGGTCGTCACCAGCCAGTGCGTGAGGCCGAGCTTGGCGAGGTTGCCCCGTAACGGCGCTGCCCATCGCCGCCTTGACGCAACTGGAATGAGCGGCGTATCCTTGGGCTAGCAGTGCGCTCCCGGTCTCTCCGGATGTCTGCCGCACTCGTCTGACATGGCATGTATCGCAATGATCGGGATCAGTAGGGACACGAGCGCGAGCAACAGCGAGCCGGATTGGTGAGAGCCGGCGTCCGCGCGGTCCAGAACCGGCCCGTGAGCCGCGGTCGAGAACCCCGCCAGGGAGAAGACTGCCGGACGTCCCCCGTTATCGCAGGACACCGCGTCGCGACGCTCTACAGGGCAGCCGCCGCGCGGGCTGAGCACGGTCGCGCCACAGTGCGCGCCGGAACATACGAGGTGGTACCGCGGAACACGAAGCCCGCCCTCTGAGCATGCGCTCGGGGGCGGGCTACTTTATTCTGCGCGAGGACTGACATCGAAAGGGAGTAGAGCATGGCTGAGACAGAGCAGAGTGGCGAACGAAGTGGGAAATTCGTGGAAGCGCTCTCTGACCGCGACGATTTTTCGCAGTGGTATCAAGATCTCGTCTACAAGACGGGCCTCGCCGATGAGTCGCCCGTACGCGGCTGCATGGTCATTCGTCCTTACGGCTACGCGCTGTGGGAGAACATGCAGCGCGGTCTCGACGACCGCATTAAAGACACCGGACACGAGAATCTCTACTTCCCCTTGTTCCTGCCCTACAGCTTTTTGCAGCGCGAGGCAGAACACGTGGAGGGCTTCGCGCCCGAGGTGGCAATCGTCACACATGCGGGGGGCGAGGAGCTCGCGGAGCCTCTGGTCGTGCGGCCCACATCCGAGACGATGATCGGGTACATGTATTCGCAGTGGATTCACAGTTATCGCGATCTGCCAGTGCTCTATAACCAGTGGGCCAACGTCGTGCGCTGGGAAAAGCGCACTCGTCCATTCCTGCGCACGAGCGAGTTCCTCTGGCAGGAGGGCCACACCGCGCACCGCACCGAGGAGGAAGCTGAGGCCGAGACGCTGCTCATTCTACGCCAGGTCTACCAGGATTTCGTCGAGAAGGAGCTGGCGATTCCGGTCATTCCCGGTCTGAAGACGGAGAGCGAGAAATTCCCCGGCGCGCTGCGTACGTATTCGCTCGAAGCGATGATGGGCGACGGCAAGGCACTGCAGTCCGCGACGTCGCACAATCTGGGGCAGAACTTCGCGCGCAGTTTCGACATTACTTTCCAGGATGCTGATGGCGAGAACAAGTTCGTGTGGACGACAAGTTGGGGCGCGAGCACGCGGCTCATCGGCGGGCTGATCATGGTGCATGGCGACGCGTCAGGACTGCGGATGCCTCCGCGTGTGGCGCCTACCCAGGCGGTGATCGTGCCCATCTGGCGCAAAGACACCGAGCGCGAGGCGGTCGCGGCGCACGTGGCCCACGTCGAGCAAGTGTTACGCATGGCTGGCGTGCGCGTGCGCTCCGATTGGCGCGAGGAGCGTCCCGGCTTCAAGTTCAACGACTGGGAGCTGCGTGGCGTGCCCGTTCGTATCGAGGTCGGGCCTCGCGACGCGCAGAACGGCCAGGTGGTGCTCGTGCCCCGCACCGATCGCACGGCGAAGGAGACTGTCGCCGTCGCTGAGGTCGCCAGGCGGGTGCCAACGCTGCTGGAGGAGATCCAGCAGACCCTGTTCGATCAGGCGCTCGCCTTCCGTCAGAGCCGGACGTATCGCGCCGACACCTACGAGCAGTTCCGCGAGCTGATGGCCAATCGCGAGAAGCTGGGCTTCGTCGAGGCGTGGTGGTGCGGCGACGCGGCGTGCGAGGAGCAAGTCAAAGCGGAGACGCAGGCGACGATCCGGTGCCTGCCCCTGGAGCATCCCGAGGGAAGCGGGACCTGCATTCACTGTGGACGCGATGCGGCGACCTGGGCGGTCTTCGGCAAGGCCTATTAGACTAGGCCATCCAATTGACAGGGGGGACATCGCGGCGCGTGGCATGCTATATAATTGGCATATGATTGGCATATGCCAATACTACTCCCTCTGCTGGTGTCTTGATAGGCATCGTTGCCTTGCTGAGCGGTGGTAGTACACCCAGCCACGCTGGGAGAGGACTCCATGAAGATTATCATTCTCGGATGTGGGCGCGTGGGCGCGACACTCGCGACGCTGATGAGTAAAGACCATCATGATGTGACGGTCATCGACCTCAATGGCGATGCGTTCGCGCGCCTAGGCCTCGGCTTCAATGGACGCACGCACGTTGGTGATGGCACCGACGAGGACGTCTTGCGTCGTGCCGGGCTAGAGAACGCCGATGCCTTCGCCGCGGTGACCAACGGCGATAACCGCAACATCATGGCGGCACAGATCGCCAAGCATATTTTTGAAGTGCCCAAGGTCATCTGCCGCATCTATGATCCGATCCGGCAGGAGACGTACAACGCACTGGGGCTGGAGAGCATCTCGCCGACCATCATCGGCGCGAAGCTGATGCGAGATGCGCTCACGAACACGACGGGACGACATGCCTCCCCGGTGCAGTCGATGGCGGAAGGGCGCAGTGTGCCGCTGCCGCGAACGCCGTCGGGGGCGCCCAACGGACGCTAGCTCATCTCTCCATGTTGAAGGTGCGGACGAGCACTTCACCGAGGAAATGCTATGTATATCGTAATTGGCGGTGGCGGGCAGGTCGGCTATTTCCTGACGAAGGGGCTGCTGCAGCAGGGCCACGAGGTGCTGCTGCTGGAGAAAGACGGTCGCCGCGTGGAGCAGCTCAGCGAAGAGTTGGGTCCGGCGATTGTGCGGGGCGACGCGTGTGAGGCGCGCGTGCTCGAAGAAGTGGGCGCGGCGCGGGCGGATCTCGTGATCGCGGTGACCGGTGACGACGAGGATAATCTCGTCATCTGCCAGGTCGCGAAGGCGCGCTTCCATGTGAACTACACGATCGCGCGCGTAAACAATCCGCGCAACGACACGCTCTTCCGCAAGCTGGGCATCGACGTGACGGTCAGCCCGACACAGGCCATCCTGCATATGATCGAGGCGCAGATTCCGCATCACACGCTAGTCCCGCTAATGACGCTGAGCCGTGCCGGTCTGGGGCTCGTCGAGCTGCGGATCCCGCCCGACTCTCCGGCGGCGGGCCAGCCGATACGCGCGCTCAACCTGCCGAACACGGTGAATCTCGTGCTGATCGTACGCGGCGATCAGAACCTGACGCCATCGGGTGACACCGTGCTGCAGCCGGAAGACCGCGTGTTCGCGCTGGTGACAGGCGAAGGCGAGCGGGCGCTGCGTGAGACGATTCTCAGCGAGAGCCCTGAGGCTGTCTGAGTCTCTGCTTGGTATGTGACGAAAGACGAGAGCCACCGGTTCCCCTCCGATCTGTAGGGCGAGCCGGTGGCTCTCGTTTCCGCAGGACACGACACCGTACGTCCATGTCTCACGCGTCCGACACTCGGTCCGAGGTGCGCTACAGGATGCCCAGACGGATGTATGCCGTGTCAATGTACTCCAGGTACGCGCGCGGATCGGCGATGGATCGCAGCTCATCTGGTGTGATGTGTGCAGTGACCTCGGAGTCGGCTTCCAGCATGGCGAGCAAGCCGCGCCCGGCGTCTTCGTTGCGCCACACTTTTTGGGCGTTGCGCTGCACCAGCTTATACGCCACCTGACGGTCGAGGCCTTTGTCCACCAAGGCGAGCAGGATCCGCGAGGAGTAGATCAGGCCGCGCGTCATGTCCAAATTCGCGCGCATGCGCTCCTCATCGACTTCGAGGCCCGCGACGATATTGTTGAAGAGCCAGAGCATGTAGTGCAGTGTCGTGCAGGCATCGGGCAGCACGATGCGCTCGGCTGAGGAGTGGCTGATGTCGCGCTCGTGCCAGAGCGCGACGTTCTCCATCTCGGTGACAGCGTAGCCGCGCAGCACGCGCGCGAGGCCGCAGACCCGCTCGGCCTTCTCAGGGTTACGCTTGTGTGGCATTGCCGACGACCCCTGCTGCCCCGCGCCGAAGGGCTCGAATGCCTCGCCCACTTCAGTGCGCTGCAGATGGCGGATCTCGAGCGCCATCTTCTCTAGCGAGGCGCCAATCAGGGCGAGCGTCGTCACGAAGGCGGCATGGCGGTCGCGTTGGATGATCTGTGTCGAGACAGGTTCGGGACGCAGGCCGAGCTGTTCGCAGACGTATTCTTCAATCTGCGGCGGGACCGTCGCGTGTGTGCCGACCGCTCCAGAGATGGCGCCCACCGCGACGTCGTCAATCGCGGCATCGAGCCGGGTGCGCGCACGCCGCAGCTCCTCGACCCAGACGGCCAGTACGTACCCGAAGGTCGTCGGCTCGGCGTGGATGCCGTGTGTGCGCCCGACCATCAGCGTGTGCCGGTAGCGCAGCGCCGCCGCTGTTACGCTCTCAGTCAGCGCCAGTAGTTGCTCGCGGAGCAACGCGCCCGCCTGGACGAGCTGTACGCCCAATGCGGTATCGACGAGGTCGGAGGAGGTCATTCCCAGGTGTAGGAAGCGTCCCTCCGGACCAAGCCGTTCCTGGACTGAGCGGATAAACGAGATGACGTCGTGGTGCGTCTCTTCCTCGATCTCACGTGCCCGCGCGGCATCGTAGGTCGCCTCCCGCAGACGGGCCATGTCGTCCGCGGGGATGACGCCCTCGCGTGACCACGCCTCGCTCACCAGCAACTCGACCCGCAACCAGATGTCGAGCTTGTTCTCTTCTGACCAAACACGCCCCATCTCGGGGCGGGTGTAGCGCTCTATCATGCGATCCCCCGGCTCGTGTGGATGCAAACTCTCCGGGCATCTACACGTCACTATATGGTATCGCAGATGATCGCGGTGCTGCTGGTGGTCAGGCACTCCGCCGAGTGCGAGTGCGAGTGCGAGTGGTAGAGGGCTGCGCTTCGCGCATGTCGGAAACCTTTTGCGCCTTATCTGCGCGGCTGGCACGCGGTACCGCTGCGGCTGGCACATGTACTTGGTCGCGCTTCCGAGGGGATGTCCCAGTCGCTTCGGTAGACTTTGACCTCCGCGACAGAGGCGCGGGCGGCGTTGCGAGCGCAGCGGTTGGGGATGTTGCTCGGCTCCGCGCATCTTTCCGTGCGGAGGTCTTCGTGGTGGGCGTTTCCGGCTGAGTCTTCCCAGGAGACTTCCGCTCAGTCGCTGGCGCCTTGGTCGCTGGCGCCTTGGTCGCTGGCGCCTTGGTCGCTGGCGCCTTGGTCGCTGGCGCCTTGGTCGAAGCGCCCTTGGGGGCGGCCGTGACGGGCGCGAGAGCGCCCTTGGGGGCGGCCGTGACGGGCGCGAGAGCCCTCTTCGACGACCGTTTGGTCGCCGCCGCTTTATCAGTAGTCGGCTGCACTGCCGCAACCGTGTCCGCCGTTGCCTTCACGCTTCGCCGCTTGGCGGCGGCTGGCTTCGTTTCGGTAGTTGGCTGCGTCGTTGTCGCGGCGGGCTGTTTCGCACGAGGCCCTGCGGGTTTCTTGTCGCCTGTTGCCCTCTGAGCGACACGTGACGTGGGCGTCCGCGCGGAATCGGGTGAAGTTGGCACCGCTGCTGTCGTGGCGGTCGTTGCTTTCGGGGCGACTCGCTTCTTAGCTGCTGGCGGAGCGGATTCGGCTACGACTGGTGAAAGCGCGGCGCTCTTCGTTTTGCGAGGCCTCGTCCCAGGTGCTGGCGCATCCGTGCGCTCGTCGTTCGTGGGTGCCGAATGTTTTCGGGTGGCGCGCGTAGGCCTGGCTGGTGCGAGTGGTGTGACGGAGAGCGGTTGCCGAGGCGCTGCTGCCGGCACTGCGCTCGATGCCTTGCGTGCGCGGCGTTGCGGCCGTGTCGCGACATCAGAGCGGGCGCCGCTTCCCTCATAGTCGTCCTCGTCGGAGACTCGCGGGAAGACCAGCACCGGAGCTTCGCCCGCCTCGATGCCGATCATGAAGTGATGGAGAGGCAGATGCCCGTCTGGCAGCAGCCGCAATCCTTCGGGAAGTGCGACAGATGGCTTGCCAGCGCGTGTACGACGCCTGGCGACCGGTTCAGCGACCGCGGCCGCAGGCATCTGCGCGGGGTTGAGCTGGCAGAGCGTCGGCTCGTAGCCCAGCCGCTCGCGGTAGCGCTCAACAGCATCGTTGATTTTATTCGGTAGTGGTCGGCGCGCGTCGTCGTCGAACCAGAGTAATGCGGACGCGATCATAGTGCCCCCTCGGCGCGCCGCGATCCTGGCGCGAGGTTCATCCCTGAAAAGTGAAAATAGAACTTACGTTCTAATTAGTATACGGCTGAAGACGGCAAGAGTCAACGACGGTAAAAGGGTTAGGACCGGAAACCATCAGATGTGCGGTGCCGCCGTACAATGCTCTATTCTTCCCTACGGCGCCAGTAACGGAGATACTGACCGGATGCCCAGGCAAGACGACACGAACACGGACGTGCGGTGCCCAGGGCTGACGCCGGACACCTCGCCCCTCTCAAGCGTTTGGCAGTCGTCCGGCGTCACACACATAGCAAAGGCGGCGAGCATGTTGCTCTCGCCGCCTGTTGTATCCCCTGTGCGGTGGGTAGTAGTGTAGAGAACCAGGGCCGTACAGCCCTAGTGAATTGCCTTGATCGTGTAGGTGACCGCACCGCTGGGCGTCGTCACCTCAACCTGATCCTTCTCGGCGTGGCCCATGAGCGCCTTGCCGACGGGCGATTCGTTCGAGAGCTTGCCCGTCGTCGCGTTCGCCTCGACAGTGCTGACGAGGGTGAACGTGCGGCTCGTGCCGCGATTCGTCTCCACCTCGACCCTCGAACCCAGTCCGACGACCTTCCGGCCATCAGTCGCGACGGGAGCCTCCAGAATGACTGCATGCTCGAGCAGGTGCTGAAGCTCCTGAATCTCACCCTCGACCATCGCCTGAGAGTTCTTGGCATCCTCGTAGGCGCTGCTCTCCGAGACGTCTCCGGCTTCCTTCGCCTCGTGGATATAGTCCGCCACCTCACGCCGCCGCACATTGACCAGATACTCGAGGCGAGCCTTCTTCTCCTCATAACCCTCGCGGGTCAGAGGAATCTTTTCCTTCTCATTTGGCCGCGCCACATTCACATTGTTCGTGGTGTTGGTCGCCATCCGCTTACACTCCTCACTTGGGGAGAGGTTCGTCTGTGCGTGAATAGTTCGTGACGGCCGATCTGGTCCTCCCCATGGCCAAGGCCGGTAACGTGCGCTTTTGAGGCGATTCCCCGCAACAGCTAACGTAGCAATCTCAATAAATAAAAAAGGTGGGCAACTGCGGGCGTAGACCGCCGCGTGCTTGCCTCACAAGGGTCTCAGGATTATACGTTTGTGGTGACACTGTGTCAAGGCAGTTCGCAGCGAGATTTCTACCTTTGGGTTGTTTGTCGGCTTCCTGGCCTTCGTACTGCGGCAGACTCTCATTATATGACATGGCGGCCTGACCTGCTACAGACGGACGCCGTGCCGCTGAATCACAACATCGTGATGCGATCTTCTCTCCATCGGGACGGGGCACTTGTAGTTGGCGCAGTCGCTCTGCCGCCCTGGCTGGGCAACCCCGCCTTTCACGCGTCGCACCAGTCGACGCTACGGCGGAAGAGCCTTGACTTTACTAGCGCTACGGGTGGATTGAGCCGCCCGACCTGCCCCATGTGTTGCCAGTGTGGTGGCAATGAACGCAGCGCCTCTCTCGCCGCGAGTTGACGCTCGCGCATGCGCCGAAGCACAATGCGTTGCGGAATGTATCCACTTTGTCTAGAGAAGATGGGTGGGCGGCTCTCTGTGGCACAGCACTTCAGAACGCGATATGACGCCGTCATCGTCGGCATGGGAATGGCAGGGCTGCTCGCGGCATACCGGCTGCTCTTGCAGCGGCCGCAGTCGTCGGTGCTCTTGATCGACGCGGGTCTCCCGCTGGAAGATCGTCTCCGCCTGGCACCAGGAGGGATGGCGGGTCACGGTGGCGCCGGAATGTTTCTTGGCGGGCGACTGTATCTCGGCTCATTCACGATACCCGTGCGGCCGCCGGGCACCCTGCCCGCAGAGATGAGCATTCTGCTGGAGGGCGCCGCGTATGATGCGCGTGCCGAAGAAGTCGAGAGCTTTCTGCTGTCGCTGGGCGGCGAGGCTCCTATCGTCCCCGAGCCGGGAGAACAGCTCCGGCGGGCAGTGACACAGGCCGCGGATGTCGGCATCGACTATATCACCAGCTATCCGGCGAGGCACTTACCCGCGGACCAGCGGCGTGGCATCCTCGATGCGCTGTTGCGCCTGCTGCGCGAACATGATGCCGATGTGCTGTTTCGCTCGCGCGTGACGGGAATCGAGCGCGCTGGCTCGACGTTCGCGCTTACGCTGGCGCCCGACCTGGCCTATGAGCGCGAGCTTGGCCGCCCGCCCGAGATGCCGGAGCGGGTGGAAGCGCGTGCGCTGGTGCTGGCGCCCGGCCGCTACGGAACGGAGTGGCTCGTGCGCGTCGCGGGTGGCCTGGGGGCGCGGACGGTGGCGCTCCCGTCGGCGTTCGGCGTGCGGGTGGAGCTGAGGGCTGCGACGTATGCGCCACTCACTTCGGTGACGCCCGATCCACGTCTGCAGCGTCCGCTCGAAAACGATGCCCTCATCAAGACGTATGCGACGTGTCCGGGGGGAATTGTCGTGCCGGTCGAGCGGTACAACACGTTAGTAGCCAGCGGAATGCCCCTCTTCGGTGAGCAGCGGCGCGAGAACACGACGTTTGCCGTGCTGGTGCAACCGGGGGCCGCGGGTGCGGCGGGCGTGTGGCAGGGAGGTGATGCCGTCGCCCGTGCGCTCAACGAGCGCGCCCCAGGGCGGTTGATCGTCCAGCGACTTGGCGACGTGCGCGCGCGGCGACCTTCGACCGAGGCGTCGGTTGGAGCGAATTCAGTGCGGCCAAGCTGCGCGAGCGCCTCACCGGGTCAAATCTTCGACGTCTATCCTTTCGCCTACTGGGAGGCGTTCGAGGACTTCCTGGGACGAATCGAGTCGCTGGCGCCGGGCGCCGCTTCAGATGACGCACTCGTGTACGGTCCAGCGGAGGAGCGCTTTTGGTACTTCCCAACCGACCGTTTGCTACAGTCGAATGTCGCGGGGCTGTTCGTCGCCGGCGACGCACCAGGCCAGAGTCAGGGCGTCATCCAGGCAGGCGTAGCGGGCGTGCTGGCGGGCGAGGGCGCGGCCCGGTATCTGGCGTAACGCGGCTGGCACCCTCCCCCGACCCCTCCCGACCTCACCGTGAGAGAGGGGAGCCAGAATCCGCGCGGCGCGTGTAGCGCGTGCGCGAAGTTCCCCTTCTCTCGGCGTTAGCCGAGGGAGGGGCTCAGGGGATGGGGGGTTCGCCCCCTCACACTACGGGCGGGCGCCGCTCGGGACGTTGGCACGCTTCTCAAG
>CAYRVF010000019.1:0-9370 GCA_964427535.1 uncultured Ktedonobacterales bacterium | reverse complement strand
AGGGTGCGGCCCGGTATCTGGCGTAGCGGGCGGCTGGCCCCCTCCCCCGACCCCTCCCCCACCTGACGGTGAGAGAGGGGAGCCAGAAGACTCGCGGCGCGCGTAGTGCGCTTGCGGCCATTCCCCCTCTCTCGGTGTGAGCCAGGGGAGGGGGCCAGGGGGACGGGGTCCTCCCCCTCACACTACGGACGGGCGCCGCTCGGGACGTTGGCGCGTTTCTCAAGCGCATCCGCGGTCTTCTGCGCGGCATTCTCGGCGGATGGTGGCGCGACGGGCAATAGCATCGCCTTCACCTGCAGGAACTCTTCCAGGCCATACTTGCCGAATTCGCGTCCATGACCGGATTGCTTATAGCCACCAAATGGCGCAAGCGGGTTAAACGGGCCGGCGTTGATCTCGACCTGTCCGGTCCGGATGCGGCGGGCGACGCGCTTCGCATGCTCCGGATCGCCGGACCAGACGCCGCCCGCGAGGCCGTACTGCGTGTCGTTCGCGATGCGGACGGCGTCTTCTTCGTCGTCATACGGCAGAATCACGAGCACTGGACCAAAAATCTCTTCCTGGGCGATGGTCATGTCACTGTGAACGTTTGAGAAGACCGTCGGACGCACGAAATAGCCCGTCGTGAGCCCATGGGGCGGTTCGTCGCCGCCAGTGATGAGCTTCGCTCCCTCGTCGATGCCCTTGCGGATGTAGGAACGCACGCGCTCGCGCTGGGCCGCTGAGACGAGCGGTCCGAGCCGGGTGGTCTTCTCGAATGGGTCGCCAGGAGTGTAGGTCTCCGCGGCCTGTCGTGCCAGCTCCTCGACCTCCGCCAGTCGCGCGCTCGGCACGAGCATGCGGGTGAGGGCGCTGCATGTCTGGCCCGAATTGAGGAAGCACTTGGCAACGCCGTCGCGGACCGCATGCGGGAAGTCAGCATCGTCCAGCAGGATGTTCGGCGACTTGCCGCCAAGCTCCAGCGTCACCTTCTTCACCGTCTGAGAGGCGACCTCGCCAACGCGCCTGCCTGCGCGGGTCGAGCCGGTGAAGGAGACCATGTCGACATCCGGATGGGCGGCCAGCGCCTCGCCGACGATGGGACCATAGCCTGTCACGAGATTGAATACGCCCGCGGGCAAGCCGACGGCGTCGAAGATGTCGGCAAGGAGGAAGGCGTTGAGCGGCGCGACCTCACTCGGCTTGAGCACGATCGTGCAGCCGGCGGCGAGGGCGGGCGCAACCTTGCCCGCGATCTGGTGGAGCGGATAATTCCACGGCGTGATGCCTGCCACCACGCCGACCGGCTCGCGCACAATCAGCGCATTGCCGGTCTGCTCTTCCCAGGCGATCTCGTCGAGGACGGCGGCCATCGACCCGAATGTAGTGATCGGCAGCCCGACCTGGATGCGCTGGGCGAGCTTCACCGGCATGCCCATTTCACGCGCGATGACGGAGGCGATCTCCTCGCTCCGGGTGATCAGCTCTTCCGAGACGCGCGTCAGGTAGCGAGCGCGCTCCGCACGTGAAAGCGCCGACCACACCGGGAACGCCGCCCTGGCCGCTTGTACGGCACGGTCAGCATCCTCGGGTGTGCCCTCGGGGATGCGGCCCATGACCTCCTCGGTAGTGGCGTTGATAACGTCTATTGTCCCCGCCCCGGTCGAATCGACCCACGCGCCACCGATGTACAGCTTGTCGCGGTTATGCACCTGCTCTGCCATGCGCATGCTCCTCCTGCTTCGCTTCGTGCGACACGACGATGTGTGGCTCTGTCGAGGATTATACGCACACCTGGCCGAAGAGTCTGAGACGCCGACCGCATGGCACAACGACATGCGTACCGGAAAACGTATCGCCCGGCAGTCAAACGCGGACGGCCGGACGATGTCGGGAATGACGCGGTGCGGCGGTGACTAGCCCTGCTGTGGCTGCGCCGCGGAGGGTTGGGCGATGGCTGGCCGAGGCGGCGACTTGCGGGTCATGCGCCAGAACGCGACACCGGCGATGGCGAGATAGACACCGTAGAGCGTGGCCTGCAGCGCGGTTGGCGACTCGGCATAGCCCAGGAACACGTGCAGGATGTCGCCGAGCGTGCTGTTCTCGCTCAGGAACCGCGCCGTATTCCAGAGGTGCGTGGTGCCGAACTGAATCCAGCCGAGCTCTTGCATGTTCTGCACCGCGTTCCCCAGCAGGCCCGCCGCGAAGAACAGCAAGACGATGCCCATGACGCGGAAGAAGATGCGGAAGTCGAGCCGGTAGCCGAGGCGATAGACGAGGGTGCAGAGCACGAGCGAGGCAAGAATGCCGAGCGCGGCGCCGGAGACCGTCTGCACCGTACTCGCCGAGAAGGCGAGCGCGACCACGAAGATGGCCGTTTCGAGGCCCTCGCGTCCGACCGTCGAGAACGCTAACATGCCGAACGCGAACCCTGACGACGCATCGCTCGCCTTGGCGGTAAGCTCTTTCTTCATCGAGCGGCTGTGTTGCTGCATCCAGAACGTCATGGAGGTCAGTAAGACCACCGCGACGAGAAATGTGACCGTCTCGAAGACCGCCTGGAATGCCGTGCCGTCGTATTGCCGCACCGTCGCATAGACGAGTATGCCAGCCGCGAGCGAGCCGATCGCCGCGAGTCCGGACCCGATCCAGACGGCGCGCGCCTGCTCGCTCTGCCCAAGCTGACGCAGCGCCGCGAGCAGGATACTCACGACGAGCGACGCCTCGAGTCCTTCGCGCAAAAAGAGGACGAATGCGGCAATCACGGGAGGCTCTTTCTATCACGTACACGCGCACGTTCCGCGCGCGTGTGTCTCTGAGACGGTGAGTACCATCCACACCAGTGTAAATCTTAGTGTACCACTCGGATATTAGCATGGCCTAATACGCTCGGTCAAGCGTGCCTTCCAGCGGGTAGAGGTGAGAGGCGTTCGGGTATACGTGAGGAGTACCAACATCTCCGCCAGAACTTTGCCAGTTGGCGTCAATGACATACAATAGAGCAGCCAATAGAGCAGCGCAATTGGGCGTTCATGTCGTGCGGGTGGTGGGCGTTGAGGGCAGCCAGTCCGTCAGCCGGTTCGAGTGGAGGTCAAGGTATGGCTAGGGTCACTCCAGATGCGATTCGTCAGATGAAGCAACAGGGAGAGCGCATCCCGATGTTGACCTCCTACGATTTCGCGATCGCGCAACTCCTTGACGCGGCGGGCGTGCCAATGCTGTTGGTCGGCGACAGCATGGGGAATGTCATGCTGGGATATACCACCACGCTGCCCGTCACGGTGGACGACATTGTGCGTCACGCGCAGGCGGTCGTTCGCGGCACGCAACGGGCGCTGGTGGTCGCCGACATGCCGTTTGGAAGTTTTCAGGTCAGCACCGAAGAGACCATGCGCAACGCCGTGCGCATGATGAAGGAAGCGGGCGTCCAGGCTGTGAAGCTTGAGGGCGGCCGCCGTAGCGCGGCGAGCGTGCGCGCGCTGGTTGACGCGGGCATTCCGGTGATGGGCCACCTCGGACTGACGCCGCAGTCCGTCAACACACTCGGTGGCATGAAGGTACAGGCCAAGACGCTGAGCGCCGCGCGTGATCTGCTGGCCGACGCCCGCGCGCTACAGGATGCCGGTGTCTTCGCGATTGTGCTGGAGTTGGTGCCCGCCGAGCTGGCGCGATTGGTGACGGAGCAGCTCGACGTGCCGACCATTGGCATCGGCGCGGGACCGTACTGTGATGGCGAGGTGCAGGTCGTCCACGACGTGCTGGGGCTCTTCCCCGACTTTCTGCCGCGCCATGCCAAGCGGTTCGCCACGTTGGGAATCGCCATCCGCGAGGCGGCGGAGGAGTACGTGCGGGAGGTGCAAAGCCACGCGTTCCCCAATGAGCAGCAGAGCGCGCCCATCGATCCGGCGGTGATCGAAGAGCTGCGCCGCGAACTGTCCGACAACAGTGGTGAAAACGTGTGACGTGGCGTATGTCACACTTCACTCTGAGTGACCGGGCGTATAGTCTCTCGTTAGAGGAGTGAACGGACTCAACCGCTGTGGCCTCGTGGATGGCTGGTCCCGATGGGGGAGGAAGGGCGTGGATTCACTGGCTGGCCAGCGTCTCGGGCCGTATGTGCTCGAAGACGAGCTTGGGCGAGGCTCAATGGGCGTTGTCTACCGCGCGCGCGACCTCTCGAACGGCGGTACGGTTGCCGTCAAGGTGCTGCTCGACGCGCTCGCCGAGGACATGTCGTTCGTCACGCGCTTCATTCGCGAGGCACGCATCGTCGCGATGTTGCATCACGCGAACATCATCCAGGTGTATGATGCCGGTCGGCAAGACCAGCATATTTATTTCGCGATGGAGTACTTTCCAGGCGTTACGGCTGGGAGCCTCTTACGCGAGCGGACGCGACTTCCGGTGCTGCAGGTGGTGGAGATCGCCGCTCAGGCAGCTGACGCCCTCGCGTACGCGCACACGCACGGGCGTCTCGTCCACCGCGACGTGAAGCCAGAAAACCTGCTCGTCGATCAATGGTCGCGTGTCAAGGTGCTCGACTTCGGGCTGGCGCGCATCGAAGGACTGCAGAGCATCACGGTTGCCGGAACCGTGGTGGGCAGCCTGTACTATGTGTCGCCCGAGCAGTTGCTTGGTCGGCCGCTCGATGGGCGCACAGACGTCTACGCCCTGGGCGTCAGTATGTATGAGATGCTCACCGGCGTCCGTCCGTACCGCGCCCAGAGCCTCACCGCTATGAGCGACGCGATTCTGAAGGCGACCCCCGTGCGTCCTTCGTCGCTTGAGCCATCGGTTCCTCCTGAGCTCGAGCGCATTATCGCGCTGGCAATGGCGCGCGACCTCGCGCGCCGCTATGAGAATGCGGCCGCACTCTGCCGCGACCTGCGGGAGCTCCAGACGCACCTAGTCGCGCGCCAGACGCGGGCGCTGTCCTTGCCGGCACGGCTATTGCAGCAACCCAGCACAGGGGCCATGCGACCCGGGAGTCGGCGTCCGCTGGTTCAGCCACTTCTCTCCGCAGAGCAGGGTGATGTTCGGTCCGACGACGGGAGCGGCGCCGCACGCTAGTGTCTTGCGCGCACGCTGTCTGCGATCAGTCCACCTTCGCTGGCGGGGGCGGGGAGGTGGGGATATACTGTAGTGGACTGATGCATACTTCGATCAATGCTTGATTTTATCGCTGGACTTATCCCCACAACTGCAGGAGCCGAATATGGCGCAGACGACTGAGCGAGAACAGACAAAGAGCTCTGAGGCGGGCGATGCGAAGACGACCGGAACCCCGCGACCTGGCTTGGCACAACGCCTGCTTAGACCGCTGGCGTCCTTGCCATCGGCCGCGCGGAACGCCGGGACGGCATCCGGCCAGCAGGGAACGGCCAAACGCAACTCGATGGGAGGAACCTTCAAGTTTTTCCTAGGCATGATCATCTTTCTGGTAGCGGCGCAGTTCTTCGGCACGATTCTCTCGGGGCTGAACCAGAATAATCACTGGGGTCTTGAACGTCCGCTGGCGCCGAAGGGGACCTTCCTACTGGCTGGCCTCTCGCCGTTGCTCATCGTGTACTTCGGCATAGCCGTCGCCATCTGGGCGCTGCTCTACTACTTCAAGATCATTCCGAAGGACCCCTTCGGCACGAAGGCAGCCGCGCAGGCACGGGCTGACCGCGCAGCTGCCGCGACTTCGACCCAGGCGGGTGGGCGCTCGCGTGCCCAGCGGCGACAGTCGACGACGACAACCGTGAAGGGCGGCAGCACGACAGCCCGAGTAGTGGTGAATCGCGAGCACGACGACGCCTATGAGCGGGTGCGCGCAGCACAGCGCGCAAAGCGGCGGCGCGGCGCAAAACGCTAGGGCGCGAGCCGCGTAACAGGAATCAGAAGTATGACTGCCCCGGATGTACGCCAACGCATATCCGGGGCAATCCTTTGCGGTGGAGCAGCCGTCCATTGGGATAGATCGCATACGCTCGCGAGTGCACTGTGTCGCCGTGGCGCAGATGGTTGAGATCCGCAAGTACACATGGTTGGGTGAATGAGGGGAGACGCATGGCGCGAATTGCTCGACATACTCGCCTTCTGGAATTTGCCGCGAATGACATGCTCTACGAGGGCCGGCTCGACGACATCCACGAGGCCACAGGGCCGGGTGGCACCGATCTGCTTCTCGATATTCAGCGCTTCGAGCCAACGGAGGTCATCGCGACCGGCGAGGAGCACGGCCGCCACTATGAGGAGGTGCGAGGCTGGTATACGCCGATGCGGGTGCGCTTTCGCGGGGCGACGGTGGTGCGGCGCGCTGGAGCGTTCGCCACGCTCGACCAGTTTGAGCTAGAGGCGGTAGAGCGACGGCTGACGGCCATCTTCCATATCCGCGACCCGAAGCATGGCGAGTTGTACATCGTCGGCGTGATGGCGCTCGAAACGGGAAACCTGATGCTGCATGCAAGTGAGGTGGTTGTCGAGCCGCGCTCTGGAGATCGGCAGTTCGTCACCCTGCGGCGCTGGTGGGAGCCGACACCACACACGCCGACCGGGTTGGTGCCGATGCCAGCCGCGCTGCACCGCAAATACGGCGGCGACCCTATCGCGATCCGGTTGAACGGGCGCGTCTCCCGACGGCGGCTCTTCATCGGCGGCATGCACCATCAGGGGGAGCAACGGCCTGATGTCGACGCTGTTCTCAATCTGTGCGGCGAGGAGAATCCGTGGGTCTGCGGGCAAGGCGCACATCCTCGTGATCGTGTCTCGAGGAAGGGCGAGATGTTCGACGGTATGCGCGCCGACGACGTGCTCGCCGAAGGACGCTGGGTGGCCGATCGACTGCGCGCGGGTGAGCGTGTGCTCGTCCACTGTTATGCAGGCATGAATCGATCCGCGACGGTGTGCTGCGCCGCCCTCATTCTGCTCGAAGGTATCAGCGCCGAGGAGGCATTGGAGCGCGTGCGCGAGCGTCATCCCGTCGCCTGGCCGGACCCGTACCACTGGAAAGTGCTTCGCCGCCTGGCGGCTTCGGTGCGAGACGAGACGCCGGACGAATGGGCATCGGTCTTGCGAGAAAGCGTGGCCATAGGATAGAATCCGGGCGCGCAGTGATGTCCGCCCGGCCACGCGGTAGCCAGGGAGGCGTTATGGCGCAGTATGATGAGTCAGCCATTCGCGCACGACTCGTCGACGAGCGTGTGCAGCTGGAAAATGACATATATGCCCGCACAGAAGGTGATGAAGCGACTGTGCCGGTTGACCCGATAGTCGATTCGGGCGGCGTTCCCAGTCACGAAGCCGACGATGCCAACGGCGTGATGGACTTCGACCGCAATCAGGCGTTCATCAACCATTCCCGTGCCGCCTTGCTAGACGTCAACTCGGCGCTGCGGCGTCTCGACGAAGGTACGTACGGGAAGTGCCAGCGCTGCGGCAGGGAGATCAATCCGAGGCGGTTAGAGGCTTTGCCCTGGGTTACGCTCTGTATTCAGTGCGCGGAGCAAGTCGAACCACCGATACCCGAGCGACACGGGTAATCAGGGCTGCGCTGTCGGCGGGGAATCGCGGCGTTCCGTTGTCCAGCAGACCATCGGGCGCGACCAGTCGATGACCGATGGTCTGTTGTGGAGGTCTACATGTCATCTGCCCGCCGGAATGATGCCGTGCTCGGCGTCGTGGCGCTTGTCGTCATTCTCCTGGACCAGCTCACCAAGCACTGGATTGTGGGCTACTTCGCCTCGGGTACGCCGCGACAGCCCATTCAGATTCTCGGCCCGTTCGTCGATCTGGAGTACGTGCAGAACGCCGGTGTGGCCTTTAGCTTGATGACTGGGAAGTGGTATCTGTTCGTGTTCATCGCGGTCGCGCTCGTCGTCGTCGGCGCGCTCTACTGGCGCACACGTCGTACCGGCGCGGCCCTGCTGATCGTTTCGTTCGGAATGATCCTCGGCGGCGCCGTCGGCAACCTGATCGACCGTGTCTCGCATGAGTACGTCGTCGACTTCATCCACTTCCAGATTCCTGGCGCCGCGGGGCATCCTCCGGTCTTCGATTTCGCGGTCTTCAACGTCGCGGATAGTGCGATCAGCATCGGTGTGGTCTTGCTCGCGCTGCTGCTCTGGCGCGGGAGCGTCGGGTCGGCGCTCGATCGGCCCGCGCCGGACGGCGAGCCGACGTCCTCCAGTTCCGCGACCGTAGATGATGCCTCGTCGCTGGCCACACGCCGCCGGCCGTAGTCTTCCGGAAGCTCCGCTTCCCTCCTGGACAGTTGTAATGCCCGCTAAGAACCGCTCCCCACGGAACTCCGAATCCCGTCATGAACTCGCAGATGCCGCTGGCCGTCATGGGGACGAGCAGGGCGAGACACATATAGTCGCGGACGACCTTGTCGGCGAGCGTCTCGACCGCGCGCTCGTGAAGCTCGTGCCGGGGCTCTCACGCACCCAGGCGCAGGAGCGTATCCGCGCGGGCTCGGTGCTGGTCAATGGGCGGCAAGGTAAGCCGAGCAGCATTCTCGAAAGCGGTCAGTCGCTGACCGTACTAGCGCCTGCCTCAGGACAAGGCAGTGTCGCCGGCGCCGAGGCTCCCGAGGCGGAGGACATTCCGCTGAATGTGGTGTATGAGGACGACGACTTGCTGGTGATTGATAAGCCCGCCGGACTGGTCGTACACCCGGCGCCAGGGCATGAGCGGGGCACGCTTGTCAACGCGCTGCTGGCACACGTGCCCGCGCTCGAGACCGGTGAAGATCCGCGGCGACCAGGCATCGTCCACCGGCTGGATAAAGACACCTCGGGGTTGCTCGTGGTCGCGAAGACGGGACCGGCACATGCGACGCTTGCCGAGCAGATGGCGCAGCACTCGATGGTGAAGCGGTACCTCGCGCTCGTCGAAGGCTATCTCGACGTACCGGAAGGTGTGGTGGAGGCACCCATCGGACGCGACCCGCGCTACCGCCAGCGCATGGCTGTCACGAGTGACGGACGCGACGCCCGCACGCGCTTCCGGGTGCTGCGGCAGGCAAAGGGCCGGTCGCTTGTAGAGCTTGAGCTGGAGACAGGGCGCACGCATCAGATTCGTGTGCATCTCGCGGCGATTCACCATCCGGTCGTCGGCGATACGACCTATGGAAGGCCACAGAAGCCGCTGCCCCCGCGCCAGTTTCTCCACGCGGGCCATCTGGAGCTGCGGCATCCGGCAAGCGGCGAGTGGATGACCTTCGACGCGCCGCTTCCCCCTGACCTCGCAAGCTTCCTGGAGACATGGGAAAGGTAGTGAGCGGCCATCGGCAGTCTGCGTGCGCGGTGCCTCTGTCGATGCTAGACAATGCAACCAGCCAAAAGTTGTGTCGTATACTACACGTGCGCGATGCGGATTTCTCGGGCGAGCTGAATCGCGCACGACC